>JAHEMN010000203.1 GCA_024643645.1 Chitinophagaceae bacterium
AACAGCGGCCTGCACAAAAGCATAAATTATTTTCTCATCTTCAAATTTTATTTCTTGTTTCGTCGGGTGCACATTTACATCCACTACTTCCGGATCAAGATCAATAAATAATACATAAGCTGGAAATGAATCTTTCGGTATCATTTCCTGGTAAGCATTCATTACTGCATGGTTCAGGTAAGCACTTTTAATAAACCGGTTGTTCACAAAGAAATACTGATCACCTCTGGTCTTCTTCGCAGTTTCCGGTTTACCTACAAAACCATAAATGTTCATGTAATCAGTATCTTCTTTTACAGATACCAGTTTGGCATTGTAATTATTACCCAGCAACTGAACGATCCGTTGCTTTAAACTGCCTGCTTCTAAATGAAAGATCTGCTGGTTATTAGCTGTAAGTGTAAATAGGATCTGCGGGAACGACATCGCTACCCTGGTAAACTCATCCACTATATGCCGCATTTCGGCAGCATTACTTTTCAAGAAATTTCTTCGGGCAGGCACATTGAAAAATAAATTCTTCATGGCAATGCTTGTACCCACCGGGGCAGCAACAGGTTCTTGTTTTATTACTCCACTGTTTTCGATCTCTATATAAACTCCCGTTTCATCTTCTGTTCTTTTGGTTTTTAATTCTACCTGTGCCACAGCAGCAATAGATGCCAATGCTTCACCACGGAAACCCATGGTGCGGATATGAAAAAGATCTTCTATACTTTTTATTTTGGAAGTAGCATGGCGTTCAAAACTCATGCGGGCATCGGTCTCACTCATTCCGCTGCCATTATCGATCACTTGTATCAATGCTTTTCCGGAATCAGTTATGATCAGTTTAATTTCAGTTGCTCCGGCATCAACCGCATTTTCTAATAATTCCTTCACGGCACTGGCAGGGCGTTGGATCACCTCGCCGGCTGCGATCTGGTTAGCAATATTATCGGGTAAAAGTGTAATCTTATCTGGCACAAAATCTTCTTTAGCCGCCAAAAATAACCATTTCAATTTTAAGTAACGATTGGCAAGTTCTTTACATCAAAAGGGTTAATTTTAAGACCTTATTTCACTAATCAATTTTACAAATGAATTTTTTTAAGACGATTGTTATTTGCATTTTTCTTTTCCCTTCAATTATTTCAGCTCAGTATCAAAGCAAGCTTACTGCCACACAATGGACAGACAGTGTTTTCAAAAGTTTGAGTGAGGATGAGAAGATTGCACAGTTAATGGTGATAAGGGCCCATTCTAATTTGGAATCCGATCATGTAGCTAAGGTGGTAAATGATATTAAAAAGTATAATGTTGGGGCTTTGTGTTTTTTCCAGGGAGGTCCTATCAGGCAAGCCAATCTAACAAATTATTACCAGAGTATTGCAAAAACACCTTTGATGGTAACAATTGACGGTGAGTGGGGATTGGGTATGCGGTTGGATAGTGTAACAAAATTTCCTTATCAGTTAACATTAGGGGCATTAAATAGTGAAGACCTTATCTATAAAATGGGTATTGCAGTTGGTGAGCAATGTAAAAGGATCGGAGTACATGTAAACTATGCGCCGGTAGTAGATATCAATAATAACCCAAACAATCCGGTCATTGGCTATCGTTCATTTGGTGAGGATAAGGATAAAGTATCCCGTTATGGTGTTGCATATATGAAAGGGATGCAGGATGCTGGTATTATGGCCTGCGCAAAACATTTTCCCGGCCATGGCGATGTTGATGTAGATTCTCATTATGATCTTCCGGTTATAAATAAAAGTATGGATCAATTAAATGAGATGGAGTTGGTTCCTTTTAAAGCCATCTTCGATGCAGGGGTTGGTAGTGTAATGATTGCACATTTATATATTCCGTCTATTGATAATACAGCAAATAAGGCCACTTCAATTTCTAAGAATAATGTAACTGATCTGCTGAGAAACACTTTGCATTATAATGGGCTCACCTTTACAGATGCATTGGAAATGAAAGGTGTTGCTAAATTTTTTCCTGGTGGAACGATTTCAGTTGAAGCTATTATTGCTGGTAATGATATGCTTTGTTTACCTGCCAGCGTACCCGAATCCATTGAAGCTATTAAAAAAGCTATTGCTGATAAAAGAATAAGTTGGAATGATATCAATGAAAAAGTAAAGAAAGTTTTATTATCAAAATATCAGTTAGGTTTAAATAAAACGCAATGGATTGATACCAATAATCTTGTTGAGGACCTGAATGCAAAAACGGATGCTATAAGATATGAAGTGGCTAAAAATGGTATTACCGTTTTAGCACAAGCCGGAAGAACAGCATCAAGAAATGACTATGCACAAGTGCCTTTAACCGAAGCCCAAAAGAAAGTGGCGTATATAGGTATCGGCTTGACGGAGATGAATGATTTTGGTAAGCGAATGAAAAAAGATTTTGATGCGGATGTTTATAAACTATCCTATAAAGATGGTCAGAGTAAAGCTGATGAGATTTTGAAAGATGTAAAGAAAGATGGTAAATATGATGCAATCATTATAGGCGTTCATAATTATTCTTTACGGCCATCTGACAATTTCGGGATCAGCTCTGTAGCGATTAATTTATTTAAAGAGTTGAATTTTATTAAAACCATAACTATGACTTTTGGAAATGTTTTGGCAACTAAAAATTTCTGTGATGCCAAAACCTTGGTAGCCTGTTACCAGGATGATGATATTACTCAACAAGCCGCAGCAGATCTTTTGGAAGGCAAGATATTCTCAATGGGTAAATTACCAGTAACTGTTTGCGATTTTAAATTTGGTGATGGGTTTGTACATAGTGGTATCAAATCAAAGGAATCGGTAAAAGAAAAATTACAGGTTATCGATAGTATTGCTTTGGATGGAATTGCTAAAAAAGCTTTTCCGGGTTGTGTAATATTAGCAGCACATAAAGGGGAGATCATTTACCATAAAGCATTTGGGAATTATGAATTCGGACAATCGCCTCCAATGAGTACTGAAAGTATTTTTGACCTGGCTTCAGTTACGAAAGTTTCAGCTACTACAATTTCCATAATGAAATTGTATGAAGAAGGAAAAATTAAACTGGATGGTAAACTAAAAGATTACCTGCCGTGGGTAAAAGGAAGTAATAAGGCTGATCTTGAGATCGACGATATATTACTACACCAGGCCGGTTTGGTGCCTTTCATTGTTTTTTATAAAGAGACCATTGATACTAATACAGGTATTCCCTATTCCTCAATTTATTCATCAAGTCCAAGAAAAGGGTATGGAGTAAGAGTAGCTGAAAGAATTTATATGCGGGATGACTGGCAGGATACCATGATCAACAGGATATTAAAAAGTCCGGTTAGCTCAAAGAATAAATATGTGTATAGTGATAATGATTTTATTTTATTGGGAAAAGTGGTAGAACAGATTTCAGGAATGCCACTCGATCAATATGTTCAAAAAACATTCTATAATAAGATTGGTATGTATTCTACCGGATTTTGTCCCCGAAATAAATTCGGATTAGAATGCCTGGTACCGACAGAAACGGAAACTCATTTCCGAAACCAGACTATGCAGGGAGATGTGCATGACGAAGGGGCGTCTATGTTTGGCGGTGTAGCCGGGCATGCAGGTTTATTTTCCAATGCATACGATCTTTCAATGCTGTACCAGATGTTATTGAATGGAGGAACAATTAATGGTGAACGATACCTGAAGCCGGAAACGATCAAACTCTTTACAGATTATCATAGTAAGATAAGCCGCCGAGGATATGGGTTTGATAAACCTGAAAAGGATAATGATAAAAGAGATGGCCCTTATCCTTCAGCGTTAGCCTCGCCAAAGGCATTTGGGCATACAGGGTTTACTGGTACCTGTGTATGGGTTGATCCCGAATATGACCTGGTCTATGTTTTTCTTTCCAACAGGGTATATCCTACAAGAGATAATCCACGACTTTCAAGAATGAATATAAGAGGGAAGATTCAGGATGCTTTGATAAAGGCGGTGGAAGGGGAGTGAAAAGTAATGATAGATAATTTAATATTGAATCCCGGTTATGACTGGGATTTTTTTATTGTTATCCATTCATCAAAACTCATTTCAAATTTAATTTCACCTTT
>JAHEMN010000063.1 GCA_024643645.1 Chitinophagaceae bacterium
ATATGTTGAATGAATTTTGACAAGGGCATAAAGATAGCCATTGCTTTCAGAAAGCGAAAATCAACTGATCAATTATCGTAATTTATAGGAACTCTTTCATTCTCTTTCTTCTTATTCTTATCACTTTTTTCCTGCAACTTCTTTTCATCTCTATTACCCTTTGCATCCAATATGGGGTCTTCATTTGGTGCCTGGCCATCCTGCAATTTAAAAGTGAAAACTTTATCTATATGTACCCACTTTCCATTTATCCATTTAAAGCCTTCCTGATCGCCATCAGGGATAAGGGTCCAGGCCAGTTCTGGTTGATTGGACTCTGAAATCAAATGATCTACAAGTATCATTTCCTCTTCAGGAATATAATTAACTAATACCCTTGCTCCTTTTTTAAATTCTAATCCAAACCTGAATTTTGGAGGTTTAGGGATTGAATCTTTCTCAAAGGTAAAAATTGGTCCACCGAAAATGGGTTCATTCTTTTCATTAAAAGTCAACACCTCAATCCACTTCATACTACTCATGGCAGTATTCGGATCAAATCCGAAAAGTGTATAGAAATTTTTACCCTTGTATTGTGTTTTAACCATATTATAATACATGGCACCGATCCAGCTTCCACGGTTTCTAACAGAGTCTTCCGGTTTGGCAGTAAACTCAGAAACATCCCGCAAAGGATATAGTTTTAAAGATCCATCAGCAGTTTTCATTTGGATAGCACCCCGTTGTCTTGAATAATAATCATCGTATGTAAGACTCCATGAAATGATCCTGAATGATGTGTCTGGCGCATAGATCTTAGATACACCCAAAACAGAATCAAAAGGATAGTAAAATGAGTTTTTAACTAATAAGGCTCTTACTAATACTTTGGTGAATGTACTGTCAGATACCATTCTGTCTTCCTGAAGGCTGTCTGTATTTAAATAATAAGCAAACTCCCTCAGAGTGTCTTCTTTGGCTCTAAGCTTTTTCATATCAGCAGGCAATATTTTTTGAGCAAATATTGAATGTGAAAATGAAAGTAGAAGTAAAAGAAAGAAGAAGCTTATTTTATGTTTTTTCACCAGGATGAATTTTCAAATTAATAAGTAAAGTTACAATAACAAACACACAGATGCTTTACGATATTGTCAGGTTGCACTCAAAAAGGATCAATTAAGTGATCTGAAACGTAAAAAAAATGATAAAATTTTAAGCTAACCTATAAAGCTTCTACAAAATCTGGAAGTGACTCGAATCTTAGGTCTATGTCGGAGTGGGGGAAGGGAGTATCTTTATTTGTGGTGGCAACAAATACAGTATAAACTCCTGCGTTTTTCCCAAATTGCATGTCACTGAGTTTATTGCCGATCATTATTGTCTTGTCAAGATCAATTTCCGGGTTTTCAGTTTTTGCCTTAAAGGCCATACCAGGATTGGGTTTACGGTTTGGGTGAAATTTATCAGTACTCGTACAATAATATATCTTATCAATTCGTCCTCCGGCTTTAAAAATTTCATCTTTCATATTAACATGAATATTTTGAAGATCTTCCTCAGTCATTAATCCTCTTCCAACCCCTCGCTGATTACTAACTATAATTATTTCGCCAAACTTATCGTTCAGTATTTTGAAGGCTTCTTTTATTCCATCATAAAATTTAAATTCATCCCAGTTTAAAATATAATCTTCCTTTTTTTCAGGATTAATGACGCCATCCCTGTCAATAAAAATAGTCCAATGATTATCGATTTTCTTTAGATCAAGTGTTGGTTTGGCAAATTCTGTCTGTGCTTTTTTATAATCTTCCGGGATACCTATGTCAATAAAATATTTATCCTGAACGGAGCCATAAAGATTGAATTCATTGCTTTCAAGAAAATCCTTTTCAAAAGAAAAAACTTTTGGCCATTTGTTTTCTTTGAATGATTTGATATTCAAAATATAGCTTCCCCCATTAATATTGCCTTTTGAACAGAATTGTTTTTCCCGAAAATTTATGATAGCATTATTTTCATCTGTTTCTACAATTCCGTACCGATCAAAATCAACCATAGGTTTTAAGGCCAATGTAGCATCAGCATTTTTTTTAAAATGTAGGGCTGATAATTCGGCCAAATCAATTTTAAAAAGGGTATCACCGTTGGTGATCAAAACATTTTCCTGACTGGTTTTTGAATTGGCTAATTGAATGGCTCCGCCAGTGCCTAGCGGTTCGCTTTCGATGGCACATTGATAATTGAGAGTAGGGAATTGGTCATTTAGATACGCTTCAATTATTTCATGTTTGTAACCAAGGGAAAAAATAAATTTTTCAATTCCTTCACTTCTTAAGTAATTGATCACATAAAAAAGAAATGGCCTGTCCGCAACCTGAGCCATACATTTTGGAAGGTCTGGTACAGCATCCCGCAATCTTGTTCCTAAACCACCGGCAAGAATAATTGCTTCTTTGATCATTACAACTGTTATTAAAAAAAACTAAGTGTTTGAGGTCTTGAATATATTCTCTTCAACCAATTGACAAATAATATGGCCAATTGTAATATGGCTTTCTTGAATTCGTGGTGTATCTGTAGAAGGTATATTGATCAATAAGTCACTTAGTGACTTCATTTGACCACCGGTAATTCCGGTAAAGCTAATTGTATGAATACCTTTTGTTCTGGCTACTTCAAAAGCTTTTATAATATTTACTGAATTGCCTGAAGTGGATAGACCAATTAATACATCACCTTTTTCACCAATTCCATCAATCATTCTTGAATAAACCACATCATATCCATAATCATTTGCAACAGCAGTTAAATAAGATGTATTACAGTGCAAAGCTTCAGCAGGTAATGCTTTTCTGTCTGTATAAAATCTGCCGGAAAATTCAGCAGCAAGATGTTGGGCATCAGCAGCACTGCCACCGTTTCCACAGAAATATACTCTGTTACCATTTTTAAAAGCAGCAGTTATCAAATCAACTACCTTTTCAATTGTTGCTAATAACTCTGCATTATTCAGAATGTCCTGCTTTGTATTGATAGAGGCCTGAATAATATTTTTAATTTTTTCCATAATTATTTTGTTGTCCTGAAACTAATCTTTATTCAATATCCCATTCATTTTAAATAGTCCATGTCTTCAATCCGTGTTCTACAAATTGATAATTTTTACTATACCCGCCAAATTTTTCAAGTCTTTGCATTACGGTATATTTTGCATTACCAGGGCAATAGAATATCATAAACCCACCACCGCCAGCACCTGATATTTTTCCACCGGTGGCTCCGGCTTTTTTGGCCGTCTCATAAATATCTTCCATCAGTGGATTGCTGATACCTTCTGCCATTTTTCTTTTTTGCTGAAATCCATAATCCAGAATTTCTCCTATTTCACTTAATTTTCCCATTAGTAAAGCTTCTTTCATCCGCTGCGCCTGTTCTTTTAAATGGTGCATTGCTTCAATAGATTTTTCTTTCTTATCCGTTACATTTTTACTTTGTCTTTTTATTAGTTCTGCAGATTCACGGTTTGTTGCGGTGAAATAAAGTACCAGGTTGTTTTCCAGTTCAAATAAATGCTGTTGTTTTACCCGAAGTGGGTTTACAATCACTTTATCATCTGCATAGAATTCCATGAAGTTAACACCACCGAAAGTTGCTGCATACTGATCTTGTTTACCACCAGCCAACCCCAAATCATTTCTTTCAATATCAAAGGCATAATGAGCCATATCGTATTCTCCCAATGGTAAACGAAGCATTTCTGTAAATGCACCAATAATAGCAACCACCAAGGTTGACGAAGTGCCCAATCCCGAACCTGCAGGTGCATCAACAAAAGTTGATAAACGGAAGCCTTGTTTTTTTAATTTATAATCTTTTTGAATACGATTATAAACTCCTTTCAACAGATCAAGAGTTCCGTCAATTGGTAATTCAGGTGCCCAGTCAAATTCAAGCCTTTCATTTCTGTCTAATGCTTCCAAAACAATCTTTTTATCTTCATTTGGTTCTATAGTTGCATTGGCATACAATGAAATAGTAGCATTTAATATGGCCCCTCCATATAAATCGCTATAAGGACTTACATCTGTACCTCCACCGGCCAATCCTATTCGCAATGGTGCTTTACTTCTGTATATCATCTTCTGTTTATTACTTTGATTCTTTATTTTACTCCGAAGCAATAGCGAAGGAGTATTTAGCCGACTGCATTACTAACCTGCCTGCCGAAAGGCAGGTATCATCATCTGTCGTTGCCTGCCCCGTCCGAATGGCTGGGTCACTCACTTGTACTTTCTGAATTCTAATCAGCAAGACTTTTAATAGCTTCTACCAGATTCGACCAGCTATATTTCAATTTTTCATTGCGAAGATGCGGAATAAAATAGTTCTCGCCTAATTGATAGAATTTTAAAATTCCATCAGCAATATCTTTTGGTGTTGGTTCTACAACCAAACCGACTTTTTCATCCGGAACTAAAGAAGGTAAGCCTCCTACATTTGTTACAATCATTGGTTTCTCAAAGTGATAGGCGAGGGGAGTTACTCCACTCTGTGTTGCATTTCTGTATGGCTGTATTACAGCATCAGCAGCACATAAATAATATTTCACTTCACTATCAGGAATAAAATCAGTTTTTAATATCAGTTGATCTTGAATAGCAAATTTTTCTATTAGTTCATTATAACTTTTTTCGTCATCATAATATTCGCCGGCTATAAGCAGCTTTATTCCTGCTTTTTTAATTCTTTCATCTGCCATAGCTTCTAATAAAAGATCAAGCCCTTTATATTTTCTGATAAAACCAAAAAACAGAATTACAGGTTCTTCAGATTTAATATTCAATTTTTCTCTTGCCTCTTCTTTTGATATTATTTCACCAAAGTTATCATACAGCGGATGTGTAACTAATTTTGCCGGTTTCAACTTTTGGAATAACCTAAGATCATTCATTACTTTTTCACTCATCGTAATGAAAGCATCACAACTCTTAAGAAAATATTTTGTGAATGGTTTATCACCAATTCTTTTCTCATGTGGAATAATATTATCGGCTATACAAATGATCTTTTTGAGTTTCTTATTTCTTGCCCTTCTTAATATTGTACCAAGGGCAGGCCCCATAAAGGGTAACCAAAACCGCACAATGATAATATCTGTATTTTCTTTTTTCAACCTGTTCCCGACCTTTATCCAATTAAAAGGATTGATCGAGTTTATAACAGAATGAATCTTTACTCCCTCTGGAGGTGGCTCATCACTATATTGTGTTTTACCTGGAAAAAGAAATGAAGGGTATTGAAGTGAAAAGGAATAGATAGAACAGTCATGCCCCTCATCTATAAATTCTTTAGCAAGTCGTTGGTTAAATGTGGCTAAGCCTCCCCGTAGTGGATGTCCGGGTCCTATGATGATGACCTTTGCCATCACAATCCTGTTTTCGTTTCTATTAAATATGCATTTCGGCTCGGTGAATTGCGGGAAACTAACTCACCGATAAATCCAGCTAGGAATAATTGCATTCCAATTATCAATGATGTAAGTGCAAGATAAAATCCTGGCCGGTTTGTTAATGCAAAGTTGCTGTCAATAAATTTTGAAATAATTAAATAAAGGGAAATGCCTAATCCCAACATAAAAAATAAAGTACCCCATAATCCAAAAAAGTGCATGGGCCTTTTGGAAAATTTTCCAACAAAGGTGATTGATAAAAGGTCCAGAAATCCATTTACGAATCTTCTCCAACCAAACTTGGAAACGCCATATTTTCTGGCTCTGTGTTCAACAACTTTCTCTCCAATTTTTTTAAATCCTGCCCATTTTGCCAATACGGGGATATAGCGGTGCATTTCACCATAAACTTCTACACCTTTTACCACACGTTGACTATATGCTTTTAATCCGCAATTGAAATCATGTAATTTGATACCCGATACTTTTCTGGTTACAGCGTTAAAAAATTTTGAAGGGATATTCTTTGTTAATTTATTATCATAACGTTTCTTCTTCCATCCACTTACCATATCATAACCATCCTCAACTATCATTTTTCTTAATCCAGGAATCTCATCCGGACTATCCTGAAGATCTGCATCCATTGTAATAACAACATCTCCGGATGCAGCAAGAAATGCAACATTCAAACCGGCAGACTTTCCATAATTACGTTGGAATTTAATTCCTTTGATATTTTGATTTTTAGAACGAAGGTGTTCTATGATTTCCCATGAGTTATCGCTACTGCCATCGTCTACAAAAATAACTTCATAGCTGTATTGGTTTTCATCCATTACTTTTTCAATCCAGGTGGTTAATTCTGGTAACGATTCCGCCTCATCTATAAGTGGTATAACAATGGATAAGTCCATATTTATTTTCTCTTTATTAAAAAAACAGATAAAGCAGCTGTAACAGCCACACCAATGATCAAATATCCGAAAATTGCACCTGAAACCAGTCGTAAAGTATACTGTTTTTTAAATGTTGCAACTTCCGGTTCTATTTCAGTTGGTAATTTTTCATTTTTTAAAACTGATTGTTCCAATTGAGCTCTATAAACTTTGGCGGATTCTTCTGCAAATTCAGGGTGCTGAGAATTAAAGATCCAATAAAAAAGCGTCATAAGCAGGGTGACTACAATAAAACAACGAAACCCCTGGTTAAATAAATTTCCAAATGTTCCGGTAAAGGATCCTGATTGTCTGAAAGCAAAAATTGTCCAAAAGATTCCTATTGCATAAATGCCATATACCAAATACTGTAATCGGGTGTCAGCTTCTTTACCTAAATTATAGATGAAAAGTATAACAGCTATCATTAAGGTAGCGATAATAATTCCTTTTATTGCCGGTGAGATCTTCATTGCTTTTTAAATATGAATCAGGAAAGAGAGATTTTATTGCCATTAATAATTCCGGCAACTTTTCCGGTCAATTCTGAGCCTATAAATGGAGAGTTTTTAGACTTTGAAAAAATATCTTTTTCTGTTACTGTCCATTTTTTGTCAGGTTCAAATAATGTTATAGAGGCAATATTATTTTCAGCTAAACTGGCAGATTTTAAATTGAATATTTTTCTTGGATTTATTGAAAGCAGTTCTACCCATTTCTCCAGACTAACTGAAGGTAATGCTGTGCGTAAAACTGCATAGGCAGTTTCTAATCCAATCATCCCAAATTTTGCGTATTCAAATTCCAATACCTTGCTGTCATATTCATGAGGCAAATGATGTGTAGCTATACAATCAATTGTTCCATCTTGTATTCCTTTTTGTAATGCTGCTCTATCTTCTTTATTCCTTAATGAAGGATTTACTTTCAAATTAGTATTATAAGTAACAAGATCCTCATCGCTAAAAAAAAGATGATAAGGTGTTACAGAGCAGGAAACTTCAGTACCACCTTCTTTCCCTCTTTTAATATATTCTAATGATTTTTTTGTTGACACCCCGGTAAAATGCATTTTCGATTCTGCATATTTTGTAAGCTTTATATCTCTTGCAACTATCAACTCTTCTGCCATGGCTGGCTTGCCCGGCAATCCTAACTGGGTAGAAATGATCCCTTCATTCATCAATCCATGCGGGTTGATGCTTTTATCGTCTGGCAATTGAATTAATATTCCATCAAAAGCTTTTACGTATTGCAATGCTTTTACAAGTAAACCTGCAGTTTGTACACTATTGATCCCATCACTGAATGCAACAGCGCCACTTGCTTTCATGTCATACATTTCTGCCAGTTCATTACCTTCAGTTTTTTTTGTTACAGCACCGATAGGGTGTATATTTATTGGTAATGATTTTGTTTTTTGAACAATATATTCTACACCGGATTTATTATGGATAACGGGATTTGTATTTGGAATAACAAATACATCTGTATACCCGCCTGCTGCTGCTGCTGCTGCACCGGTTTCCAATGTTTCTTTGAATTCATATCCCGGATCAGCAAAATTGGCAAATATGTCTACCCAACCTGGTGAAGCATGAATACCCGGAATATCAATAACCTGATCAGCTTTTTCAGCAATAGTTTTGCTGATCTTACTAATGATTCCATTCTCAATAAAAATATCTGCTGATTGCCCATTGAAGGGAGAGGAGGGGTCAATAATGCTGGCTTGCTTAATGAGTATTGTCATTAAGGAGCGAAGATAAAGGTTGTTTCTGGTACTGAAAAATAGCAAAATGAGTTACTTTTGCTAACCAATTCATAAGCTAAATTCACATTTCGGGACGTGGCGCAGTCCGGTAGCGTACTAGCATGGGGTGCTAGGGGTCGCAAGTTCGAATCTTGTCGTCCCGACTTATTTTTACGGGTAGTCATTTCGAAATAAAGTGACTACCCTTTTTAGTAAAGAATCCTTTATGAATAGGTTAGTCAACTTCAAATTTGGTTCCACAATTATTGCAGAAGTTAGCATTAATATCATGTCCTTTTTTGCCACAATTAGTACAAACTTCATGTTTTGTTTCTCTCAATCTTATGGCAATTGCCATTTCTGTTGTGATAATGCCTGTAGGAACAGCAATTATTGCAAATCCAATTAACATCAGAATATTTGCAACCAGTCTGCCAGCGGTTGTAATAGGGACTATATCACCATAACCAACTGTTGTAATAGTAGTAATAGCCCAATAAACACATTTCGGAATGCTGGTAAAACCATCTTCAGGTTTCTCAACCAGGTACATAATAGACGCCATTACGATTACAATGACCAATGCAAACATTAAGAAAATACTGATCTTTCTGAAGCTATTGATCAGTGCGCCGGAAAGGAATCTTATATCTCTGATAAAATGGCTTAGCCTAAAAATTCTAAAAATACGTAATAGCCTTAAAGCTCTTAAGGCCAATAAAGGCTGAGTGCCTGGTAAGAACAAAGTGAAATATGTTGGTATGATAGCCAATAAATCAACAATACCTAAAAAACTAAAAATAAATTTCTTTGGCTTTTTTGATAATGAAGCTCTTAGAATATATTCAATAGTAAAGAGTATGGTAAATCCCCATTCCAGTTTGTGAAAAAGTAATTTATGTTTGGCATGAAGAGAAGGTACACTATCCAGCATTACAATAATGATGCTGACAATGATCATAAATAAGAAAGTAGAATCAAAGATCCTTCCATAAAATGTATTGCGTTCTATGACAACTTCATGCACTGTTTTATGAATTCTTTTTCTCATTTTTTGTGTATTTATTTTTTGAGAATTTCTTTTCTGCCATCGGTATAATTATATATACATTTTTTTTAAGGCCTTCCATTTTACAGAAAGTTACTTAATTCAAATTTAGCCATGAATAGTTTCATCAATAATTTTTATAAGTATAAAATTGACATTTGAAAGAGTGATACCTCATTCAGATTTAGTCTGATAAAATTATTCATATCAATTCCGCTGGTATTAGCAGTCAAAATATATTACCTTTCAAGAAAACTGATTTTATGGAGCAAACCCGTAAACTGGCAGCTATTATGTTCACCGATATTGTCGGTTATACAGCTCTTATGGGTAGTGATGAAGAAAAAGCATTTACTATACTTGAGTTAAACCGGAAAATCCATAAATTAAATCTGGAAAAATTCAATGGAATCTGGCTTAAAGAGCTTGGAGATGGAGTGCTGGCAAGTTTTGATACAATTACTGATGCTGTTTTATGTGCACAACAGATCAGGGAAGAATGTGAGAAACAAGGACTATACCGTTTGCGTATTGGCATTCACCAGGGTGAAGTCGTTTTTGAAAATGATGATGTATTTGGTGACGGAGTAAATATTGCATCAAGAATACAGGCTGCAGCACCTCCGGGAGTGATCTATTTATCTGATCCGGTCGCAAGGAATTTTGACAATAAAAAAGGATTGGTGATCAGTTTCGCTGGCGAAAAGGAATTAAAGAATGTTAGCTATCCGGTACCTGTTTATGAACTACTAAAAGAAGGAGAAACAGCGATTACCAAACCTTTAATGGATAAAAAAAATACTAAAAAAACTTCTCTCCGGAATCGTATTATTTATGTTGTCATTACATTGTTTTGTTTAGTTGGCGGATATTTTATTATCAATCAATTAACTGGTTCAAAAAAAATAACTGGTGAAAAAACTGTTGCAGTACTTCCATTTAAAAATTTGACCCCCAGTGATTCAAACAATGTTTTTGTTTCAGGAATACATGAGGATGTGATCAATCGTTTGGCAGGATTAAAAGACCTGAAAGTAATCTCCCGTACTTCAGTACTGCGTTTCAATGATTCCAAAGAAGACCTGAAGACGATCGGTAAAGAATTGAGGGCAAATTATATTGTTGAAGGCTCAGTTGCCAGAATGAATAACCAGATCAGAGTGAACATACAGTTATTTGATGCATCAAATGAAGAGAGCCTATGGTCGGAAAGCTATGAAAAAGAATTAAGCAATGTTTTTGCTGTTCAATCTGAGATCGCAGAAAAGATTTCTGATAAACTGAATGCCAAGTTAAGTTCCAGAGAAAAAGATCGTCTCGAAACGATACCTACCGATAATGTAAAGGCCTATGATGATTTTATATTGGCACGGTCAATTCTCAATAGTTCACAGCTTACCTATGATAAAACAATGCAAGCTATCGGGCTATTACAAAGCGCCATAGAAAAAGATAAAAAGTTTGCAGAGGCCTGGGGGTTACTTTCACAGGCACAAACAACACGATACGAAAAAGTAATTAACTATGATGATCGTAAAGAAGAACAGCTAGAAGCAGCTGCTGAATCTGAAAAAGCTCTGGCAAAAGTAAAAGACCTCGATCCTGATGGTGTGTCTGCTTATAGAGCTGAAGGATATTATCTCAATATTGTAAAAAATGACCAGGTTGGTGCTTTACGAAGTTTTGATAAGGCACTGGAAGTTTTTCCTAATGATCCAAGGACATTGATCTATCAATCTTTCTTGTTTTTTTACATGGGACAAATGCATCGTGTAGTTGAAAATATGGAGAAAGCGTATGAAATGGAGAACAGAAATGGTATGATCATCTATGCACTTACATTTGGTTATGAGCTGACCCGACAGTATAGCAAAATGCCTGAGTTTTTTGAAAAACTATTAGAGATAGAACCCGAGAAGACACAGTATAAAGTGAATGAAAAATATTTCCAGTTCCTTGCAGATGGGAGCCTTGCATCATTCCATGAATTTGAAAATGCAGTAAAAACTGTAGAGCGGACAAAAGTATATGATGAACGATCTATTGAGAATAATGAAATGGTAGTGGCAATGGTTAATAATGAGATTGAGGAATATGCCAGTTTATGGGAAGGAAAATGGTTGGAGCATTATAAGGGTCATGGAAACTGGTCATGTCCGATGATCATCAATGATGAAGTGAACCAGGCTTACTTTCTTATAAATCATGGAAAAAAGGCAGAAGCCGCATCATTTATTAATAAAGTAAAATCAGCCACTTCCAGGCCGATAAATGAGAAATCTTTATGCACCTTTAACAAAGCTGTTTATGAACCGAAATTAATTTATCTCACTGGTGATTCTGTAAAAGCAAGGGAAGCATTTGAAGCTACAACAATATCAGTATTAAAGAATAATAAATTCCCCCGAGGGGCTGTAGAAAAATCGGTTTTATTGCAAACTGCAGATATGGTGGCACCCGACAAAGTATATGAAATTTATAAAGAAGTATCAGCCGATCCGGTCTCTTTTATCAGTATGGAAGTTGTTTGTGCTAACCCATGGACCTATCCGAATCTTTTAAAAGACCCAAGGTTTATAAAAGAAGTTAGAAAAGATGGAAGATTTGTAAAATTCCTTGAGCATTATGGTGTGATCTAATAACCGACTCCTGAATATCACAAATACTGTTTGTCGACACTAGAATTTATTTGCTATGTTATTTTTATAGATCAAAGAATAAAGCCATTCTGCAAAATCTGTAGAATGGCTTTACATTTTAGTTATTAAAATTTATTGCTTTGATGCCATAGCTTCTCCGTATGAGTCATAATATTCTTTGTGCTCATACAATTTCCCGTCTTTGAATTTAAATACCATTGCCCAGTCGCCGGAATAAGGGTTGCCTGTTTTTTTGGATTTTGCATCCCAATGACCCAATGCAACAACTTTATTACCTTCTGAGATATATTCTTTTACCTCGAAGCTCGGAAAGTCTTTATTTGCATAAATTAGTTTGAAAAATTCTTCCACCCCTTTTTTACCTTTGTATTCCTGGGCATATGGTAGTATGTCTGTAGGACCGGGACAGATCCAGCTAACATCATCAGTAACCAATTCAAGAATAGCAGGAACATTGCCCTCGCCAAAATAATTATAGATCGCTTCAGCAATCTCTTTGTTAGTCATAACAGCTGTTTCCATTTTTTAAAAGTTTAATGATGAAAAATAAATTGACTTCATAAAAGTGAGAAACAAATACCGGAAAAACTTTAACCTGGGTTAAAATCGTTTATTTGACTGAAATTCTTTTTCTTATACGGCTAAGTGATGGACCTGCAATACCCAAATAAGACGAAATATGATAAAGAGGGATGTTATTTATAAAATCAGGATGCATTTCTACCAGTTCTTTATACCGCTGTTCAGCTGATTTAAATACAAAACTTTCGGCACGGTCCAACGCAATATCAAATGCTTTTTCTGCCATCAGTCTTCCGAAGCGTTCCCAAGCATGAGATCTTTTATACAGCTTGTGCAGATCGGTCAGCGTAATACAAATAGCTCTGGCATCGGTCATCGCCACTGTATTAAATTCACAAGGGCTTTCATGAATGAAACTTTTATAGGTAACAACCGGCTGACCCGGAGGAAAAAGAAACATATTTACTTCATCCCCTTTTTTATCAAATAAGTAGGCTCTGAAATAACCTTCCATTGTAAAACCGAGATAACGACATATACTTCCGAGCGGATTGTATATATCCCCTTTTTTGTATTCTCTTATCTTCCAGCAACCATCGGAGAGATTAAATTCTTCTTCGCCCATTTGGGCGAAATGTGATAATGCCCCTTTTAGAATTTCCTGATCAGTCATAATAAATGGATTTGATAAGCTGATAGAAAGGTAATAATTACAATTGAGTTATAGATCTATGAAGAAATATTTTTAATACTGCTTTTCTAAAGTTGATTTCCTGCTATGTTGTGTCGTTTTGTGGTACCGGAAAAGAAAAAATGATGATTTTGTTTTTTTTGTTTTGCGCAATTTTGATTGATAGAACGACAACCTTTAAGAGCTGATAGTTAATCACCTATAAACCATAACTTCTTTAAAGTTTTTTTTGTTGATTTATTGATTGGAAGAATCAGATGAACCGGAGCTGAGGTTTATAATTTGGCCGATAATTGTTTTGCTTTACTAAGACCAACCATTCCATTGTATCTTTTAGGATTTATTTTGAGATCTTTTTCAAAAGCTTCAATTGCCTGAATAGGTTCATTCAGATGTAATAACATTTCACCCAATAATTCTCTGGCCGGCAATACGGATCCGGGGGTGACAGGATGTTTTTCTAAAGCATCTTCCATATCTGCTGCTTCTATCATTAATGTTTTTGCTTTTTGTGTATTCCCTTTTTCCAGTTCAATCCATGCATATGTAGTTTGTAGCTGCACTTCCACTTGTGCCGCTTCTATCGCTTTATTCTGGTTGCTTAGATTTTCATGGAGAGCTTTTATTAGCGATAATTCTTTTTCAGCTTCTTTTATATTATTCAGATGCACATGGCCGAGTGCCCTAGCAAAATGAACAATGGATTCCTGCCAGGGAAAATCTTTCCAATCAAAATTTCCAGTTTGCAAAGGAAGCTCAGTAGCCATTATCCAGTTTTTCCGTTCCAATGCATAGCGGGAAGGGATTGCTGCAAAAGCATATACCACTTTGAAATTAGCAGGATATGTTTCTTTGATAGTATGGAGATAATCGAGCTGCAACTTAGCTGAATCATAATTTCCCTTTTGTAAATAGGCATATACAAGATAATCCATACCATGCAGTTCTTCATCCCAATGTCCTTTTATTCCAGCTTGTTCGGCATAACATTGTGCTGATGCAATAGAAACAAGATTTGATTGAATACACTCATCCCACAGTCCCAATCTTGTAAATATATGCGAAGGCATATGTTGTGCATGGGCAGATGAAGGAGCTATACTTGCATATTTTCTTGCTGCAGGTAAAGCCATTTCAGCAAGTCCGGGATAATCCATATTGTGAATAATATAATGTGCAAGACCCGGATGCAAAGGGTGCTGTAAAAAAATAGGATTGAGCAGTTCAAATGCTTTTTTCTGTCGGCTGTAGGTTTTGTCTTTAGGATCAGCTGCAGCATTTAATGCTAATGCATAAAATACAGATGCTTCCAAATCATCTGGGTAAGTTTGATAGATATTTTCCATAGCCTTTTCAAAATTCAACACACGGCTTTTGTGTTCCAGCGACTTGGCATTATTATAGAATTGCGCAATTGCTTCAATATAATCTGACTCCCTTTTGGTTTTATTTTTAATATTACGGGCCAGCTCAATTGCTTTAATACCCTTTTGCAGGTCTTGTGTTGAAGGCGGTGCCCACAGCGGATGAAAATTACTCATCGCCACTCCCCAATAGGCCATAGCGCAGCCGGGAGAATCATCAATAATTTTTGCAAACATTTTTTCTGCTTCATCATATTCAAAAGAATGGAGCAATGCAATAGCTGTATTAAAATCTTTTTGATTAGCAACAGGTATAGAACCCCTGAACAATACTGAACCAAATATTTCTCCTTGCTGTGGCCCGCAACTAATAACAGCGCCTCTTTTCAGATTCAATGACTCATCAGCGATATTAATGGTTGATTCTTTCTTATTGTTGCTGCAAGAAGCTAAGAATGTCAGGCTGGAAAGAATAAGAAGAATTTTCATAAAAAATGTTTTAAGTATTCACATAAACAAATATTGAAAATCAGTTTAAGGTACAAAAAACAATAAAATATGAGTAAAAAGTATATAATTGAGCTAATTGATAATGCGGAACTTATTTTTAGAAAGTTGATTTTGTTTGTGTTGTATGTAGGTGACATATCAATGAAAAAACCATCCTGCAGTATTCGTAGGCAGTTTTCCAATTTCAGCAATTCAGTTTATCACTTTGATGTCATTGATTCTCCATAGCTGTCATAATATTCTCTATACTCTTTTTCCTTTTTACAGAAGTTTTTTAAAACTCAATAATAAATCCTATAGTTGGTGTTACAAAAGGGTCATCGTTTTTTACTCTTGTTGGAATGGCATTACTGCCATCCGGTTTAACCGGCATAGCATCTGTTGTTTCAAAAGCGGTATTGGACATATTTCTTTTAAATGTATACTCGGGTATAGCAGGATTTCTTGTAACATACCAGTTCGTAACATCCAGAAAAAGGTCGATAGTTGTTTTTCTGAAGTTCCATTTTTTATCTATCCGGACATCACTGCTGTTAAATCCAGAAAGCCTGTTGCTGTTCAGTTGTGTA
>JAHEMN010000064.1 GCA_024643645.1 Chitinophagaceae bacterium
GATTAGAAAATGCAAACACTATTTTTTATTCTGAATTTTCTGTTAATGGAAATAGGGAATCAGAAGCATTAATGGTGCATGAAATTGCCCACCAGTGGTTTGGCAACTATGCTACAGAAAAATCATTTGCCCATCTATGGCTAAGTGAAGGATTTGCTACTTATATGACAACACTTTATTTCGAAAATAAATACGGACAGGATACAGCTTTAGCATTAATAAAGGAAGACAGGGAGCAAGCAATCGATTTTGGGAAAAGTAGCCCGTTGCCTGTTGTAAACAATACAACAAATTATATGCAATTACTGAATGCCAACAGCTACCAGAAAGGTGGCTGGGTGTTACATATGCTGCGTAAACAACTGGGTGATTCTGTTTTCTGGAAAAGCATTCAAACTTATTATTCAACTTATGGAGGCAAAACTGCAGACACTGATGATCTTCGAAAAGTTTTCGAAAAAGTATCGGGTAAAAATCTGGAACAGTTTTTTAAACAATGGCTTTTCACCAATGAAAATCCACAGCTTAATATTACCTGGAAGTATAATGCTGCCACAAAAAACATAGATATCTATTGCGAGCAATTGCAAAAAGGAATCACATTTGAATTACCACTTGAGATTGGAATCAGATACAATGAATCTCAAACTGTCATGCAAACACTTCAGCTGAGCAGCCGAACAACATCATTCTCAATTCCAACAAACAGTAAACCGCTAAGCATTATCACCGACCCGAATGTTTCACTCTTATTTGAGGGTAAACTTATTGAAAGAAAATAAGCCTATTAGTCATTTCAAGCTCTTCTGTTACTATTATAAGTAACCTAATTACTACTCAAGTTCAATGAATAGTATTTATATTATTCTTCTTTCGTATACTTGCTCCATTACGATTTTCGGCGATCTGTCAATTTTAAATAAGCCCCAATGCTTTTCAGGCCCGAATGGCTCAGGTGAACCTTTCCATGATTCATCGAATGCTTCAATAAAGAAAGTAAGTACTTTATTTTTTTTCGAATAATTTCCAATTGTTCTTCAGTATAAACTCCACCCCCCTCAGGGGCATCTGAAATTATTCATCTCTGCTTCTATATAAGCCCCTAACCTGATTTTAAAATCAAGCTTCTCCTGCTGAATAACTTTCAAAACAGCATCTGCATGTTCATCACAGTCATATAGCCGAAGGTATTTCCAATGATCTTGTAATAATAAAAGATCTTCTTTTACTTTTCATAAGAAGGATATTGTTGACCTGGCTGTTGCCCTTCACGAAAGCCGGAGTAACAAATTGCCATGGCCTCTGGTAAGTCAAAAACAGTGTAAAAATCCATACTAATAT
This sequence comes from Chitinophagaceae bacterium, assembly GCA_024643645.1. Lineage (GTDB taxonomy): Bacteria > Bacteroidota > Bacteroidia > Chitinophagales > Chitinophagaceae > JJ008. The sequence continues at coordinate 1,342 of JAHEMN010000064.1, forward strand.
TTCAACTTTTCATCTTTATCCCAAATTCCCCAATAGGCTCCCACTTCTCCTTCTGCCCCCACTTTCCACGATTCATCAAAGGATGAAAAATAAAAAATAGGAATCATATCATTGGCAGACCATAATTGCGTATTGACAAAATATTGTAAAGCATTATTTGGCGAAGGTATTGCACCTTTTAAACTTTCACCTTTACTGGGCCAGCCCGTTTCAGTTATAATTGTTTTTTTTCCATTACCGGCAGCTTTTGCCTGATAATACATTTGCTTCATATAGTCCAATGAATTTTCATAGTTACATCCTTCCCAATAGGGGTAACAATTACAAAGAACAACATCACATAATTCTGTTATTTTAGGGCGATGAGAAAATTCATAGTACGCATCTACATATCCAACGGGTATTCCCTCCGGAATCTCCTTTTTAACCTGAACGATAAAATCCAGTAATTCTTCTTCAGTAAGATCTTTCCGGTACATAACTTCATTACCTACCGCTGCTATATCTACCATTTCTTCCTTTGCTAATTTAATTAACCCCTCTATTTCTCGTTTATTCACTTCTGGATCATTTCCTAACCATGCCCCAACTAAAGTTTTTATGCCATATTCTTTGGCAATTCGTGGGATAATTTCATTCCCCTCAGTACATGAAAAAGAACGAACCCATCTGGTATGTGGACGTAAAATTTCCATTCTTCTTCGCACTTGTTGTTCTGAAATAATATCACCCGGCTTCTGGCCATCTTCATATAAGCTGAAACAATAACCATGTATTCCATTTTGCATTATTTCCAAAAACAAATTTTTTATTTCTTCATCCGTTTTTCCAACAATGTAATTTTCACTGTCAATACCAGATATAGATAAATATCTTTCTTTTCTGAACGACATATATTTTATTTTTAGAAGTTTATATTTTCTGTCAGATCATAATACAAAAGCCGAGTGCTCTATAATTCTGAAAGTTTAATTTATTTTATTATAGTTTTAGGAATATACTTTTGCTTTTCTTCCACATCCCATAATCCCCATTGTGTTCCTACAATTCCTTCTTGATGAATTTTCCAGGATTCATCAAAGGAGGAGAAATAAAATATTTCAACACTCTCAGTTTTTGCCCATTGCTGTACATTTATAAAATATTTCATCGCATTTTCCTCTGTTGGTTTAGCTTCTAAGACAGATTCTCCCTTACCCGGCCAACCAGTTTCTGTTATCATTACTTTTTTCCCTTTAGCTATTTGCTTTGTTAACGTATACATATGCTGTAGATACTTTAAGGCATGGCCATTTTCTGCTCCCTCCCAGAATGGGTAACAATTGATTAAAATAACATCACAAGCTTCTACTAAAGCCGGTCTTTCGATAAATTGATAATATGCATCAACATATCCGATTGGAATATGAAGGGGGACCATCTCTCTTACTTTCTTCAGGTAATTGATAATTTCTTGCTCAGTAAGTTCATTACGCTGCAAAACTTCGTTACCGATTGCCACAATATCCACAAATCCTTCTTCCGCAAGTTTGGTTATCGCTTGAATTTCTTTTTCATTTCTTTCTTTATCACTACTGATCCAGGCGCCTGCAATTACTTTTAACCCTTTTTCTTTTGCAATTTTAGGAATAATTTCCTGCCCTTCTGTACAAGAAAAAGATCGAATCCACTTTGTGTAGGGTGCTATAATTCCCATTCTTCTTCGTGTATGCTCAGCAGTTACAAAATCACCAGTTTGCTGCCCTTCTACGTACGGACTGAAACATAAACCATAAAGGCCTTCGTTTAATGAGGATGCAAATTGTGCTTCTATATCTGTTATCGTTTTATTACTAAAATCTACACCTGTGTTTGTATTTAAATTGAACCCTTTCTCTTTTAATAAAAGAAGTTTGCCAGGCATATACGCAGACGAACCGCTTTTCTCTGCTTTTTTTCGGTTTATCGCTACCCGAATTTCAAGTGCCTTTTCTTCAGTAACATCATAATTACGCATTACATACATAGCAATAAGGGTACCTACTATAGGAAGTCCGGAAAAGAAGGCTCGTAATCCGGTGATAGCACCTTCCTGTTCAAGTCCAGGAACCCCTTCTTTAAACCCAACTATAGATATGATAACTCCACTTAAACCACCTGCAATGGCAAAACCGAACTTAACCATCCACCAATATATAGCACCAAAAATTCCTTCTCGCCTTTTACCTGTATTCAATTCATCCAAATCGATAACATCAGATGTCATGGACATCATTAGGGTAAAAAGACTTCCTATTCCAAATGCAAAGAAAGGTAGGGCAAAGATGAACATATAGGGTTTTCCGGGAATTATGAGAAACCAAAGCATTATGTAGCCAATTATTGAAATTCCCTGCGACCAAAGGAAGGCTTTTTTCTTCCCTAATTTGCGAGACATCCAGGTTACAGTGGGAATGACGATAAAAGTAGTGGACAGTGCCCCTAAACATCCGAAAAGCGTTGGCCAAAAACCTGCATTGGCGGCGGCTGCATCTCCATTGAATAAATGGTAAACAATAACAAAGAAGGTGAAAGTAGCTACGGTGTTAAAGGCATTAAATATGAAAAATGTAGAGATGCAAAGTTTTCTAAAAGGTTTAATCTTAAGTGCTTCCCTAAAACCCTGGATGATTTCATCAAAACTTCCACGAATATTTTTTAGGTTTAATTCCGAATATTTTTCGTTTAATGTGGATTTACTTTTTATAAATATGGCTGGAATCATGGCAATTATCATTAAGATGATTCCTGTCCAAATAGCAAGGGTTCTTGTAGCACTTTCAGCTGTTGGAAACCATCCATCAGGGCCGTTATCGTACATGATTACCCAGAACCAAGGCGCTATTACCCAGGCCCATTGACCAATCCACTGTGCAACTGCCATTATATTTGTTCGTTCATGAAAATCGTCACTCATTTCATAGCCCATTGCCACATATGGAACACTAAAAATGGTAAGCCCTAAATAAAACATAAAAGACCAGAACATAAAATAGACGAAGTTATAATCTACCCCACTTTCTTTATATAATTGCCACATGATTACAAAGGAAATTCCCATAAGAATAGCACCAACAAAAACATACTGCCTGCGCCTGCCCCATTTGGATTTGGTATTATCCGAAATAAAACCCATAATAGGATCAGTAAAAGCATCAAAAATTCTTGGGAAGAAGTAAATAATACCCCACATCCAACCCGGGAAGCCTAAATTTTGTACCAAGACAACCATAAATATTCCCAAGGCAGCGGGAAACATTTGATTGGCAAGCATACCGAATCCAAAGGCGACTTTTTGCCCTAAAGGGACTTTATTTGTTGCTGTCTTTATATTATTCATTATAAACGTTTCATTTATTGATTAATAAAGTTTGTATTGCGTTTTTGCTGATTTTTAAATAGCTGGATTTATTATCCAGTACAACTTTAAATTGCTTTTCATTTTCTGTAGCATTAAAAACCACTACTGCAATAGTGCCATCCTGATTTTGTGCTGCAGTAACCATTAAATCTTTATCAGTATTTTCAAATCCTATCCTTGTTGCTCCAGGTCTGATAAATCTGCTGAAATGTGATAAAGTGTAATAAAGTGGTGTGAAATAGACTTCGTCTTTTTCAGGGTCAACAATAACGGGGGCAACACACCAGTTTTTAAACCAGTTGGGGCCACCTTGTCTGTCCAATACCATGTTCCAGTCAATCCAACCATCTACCCAGTTGTTCAAACAGCCAATAATGTCTGCTGCATAACGGTTGACCGGTGCATATTTAGGATGAAAATGCTTATCTTCTTCTGGTGCCCAATCCCATCCCCAATCAGTCGCTTCTTTGCTCCAGTACCAGGCGTCGTCCTGCCACTTGGGTATTTCTGAATCAACACAAGCTTCAGATTGAATCAAATATTTTCCAGGGGCTTTATCATGGGCATATTGTAATGCTTCAGGAAATACTTCAAAGGTGCTGGCATACCAATGAATTGCAGTTCCATGAAAATATTTTGATGTCTTTTCATTCTCATACATCACATCCACCCACTGCTTCAAATGCTCCCGATTTTGATCGTAGCCCAAAATCTTCACCGCAGCTTTGCCATCTGCCTCAAGTTTTGGCCCTAAATGATTTTGAACAAAAAGGGTCATTTCTTCAGGTGTATAATGCATACTTTCCCAATTGTTTCCATTTCCCATTGGTTCGTTCTCTACTGTGATGCCCCATATATCAATCCCTTCTGCTTTGTAAGCATCAATATATTTTGAAAAAAACAGTGCCCAGGTATCGTAATATTCTGGTAATAATTTACCGCCTACCCATTTGTTATTGTCCTTCATCCAGGGAGGAGCTGTCCAGGGTGATGACAAAATTTTAAACCCATCTTTGGAAATGGCCATTGCATCTTTAATCATAGGGATTATATCATCCCTATCTTCTTCAATTGAAAAGTTTTTCAATTTCTTATCCCCTGCGATTGAAGCATATGAATAATTACTTAATGAGAAATCGGAAGAGTTGATATGGGTTCGGGTCAGAGAGTACCGGGCGCCACTTTCTCCGAAATAAGCTTCCAATATTTTTTTACGGTTATCCTTACTCAACTTGTTCAGCAATGAGGCGGAAGACTCTGTAAACGAGCCGCCCATTCCCGTTATGGTCTGAAATTTTTCTTCTGGCAATAGCTTAATGGTAACAGAATCATTACCCTCAGGTAATACTTCAATGGGATGTAGCTTGTTGCCCATCGCTGAAGTTTCAAAAACAGCTACATTTAAAGGTTTCACCGAAGTACAAGCACTTTGCATTGCAATCATAAAAAATAATATAACGTATTTATTAAACCTAATCATACCTTAATATTTATCTCTAATGAATAACCGAAAAAGAATACCCTAATTTTTAATGATTCAATTCAACCTTCTTCTTGAACGGTGGCAGCTTTACATCTTTTAACAATGCCTGAATATTTCCTTCATAAGTTTTCTCAATAGCATTTCCTCCTCTTGTCAATCCTTTAAAAACACCTTTGTCTAACAAATCCCACACTGCGAATTTTGCTTTACCATCGATAGTAAATAAACCAAAATGGTTTTCGGAACCTCCGGGATTAGCAGCGTCTTTCCATATTTCATCAAATGCCTCAAAGTAGAAACATGCTATTCCATTCCGGTTGGTCCATTCTCTCATTAGTTTATAATAAAACCCCTCTTTGTATTCGTCGGTAGCTTTTGAGCCATTATCACCATAATGCTCATTAGAGGCACTGGCCCACCCCGTTTCGCCAATATGAATCGGTTTTTCAATGCCCAATCCCTTCATATATTTTTCAACACTTTTGTATTGCGCAATAGCATAATCCCTCGCCCGGTTCATGGCAGCAGTAATTTTTGCTGAATCTGTAAAGGCCTCTTCGCCATCGAAATTGCCCCAAAATTCGGGGTTGTAATGCGTGTCATGCATGGGATAAGTATGCATGGATACATAATCAACTGCCTTAATCAATTTAGTCAAATCTTCTACATGGTATTCGGCATCGCCACCTCCCCAGGAAGCAAAATTATCTGAACAGGTAACCCAAAGGTCATTGGGAAGTTTACCTGACTTTTTTAATTCCTGCAATTGATTTACATATTTTAAAATAACCCATGGTTGCACAAAATAACTGGCTGCCCATTTTACCATTGCTTCATTACCAACGGCTATTATTTTTACGATATCGGGATATTGATTGGCCATTTCCACTGCTCTTTGAATTTCTGCAGCATTTGCTTCGGCATATTCTTCATTGTGGTTGGGTTGTTCTTTCCATGCATTTTTACAATCCATCCATGTACCCAGCATGACGTACATTTCAAAACCAGGGTCTTCTTGTTTTAATTGATGAATGGCTTTCAACAGATTTGAAGTTTCCGCAAACTTTGTTTGGTAGGTCCTCAGCACTTTTATATTCATTGCCGAAAGGATTTTCATGTCCTCTTTCAACTGCTCCACGGTAGGCTGTATGTCACGGCTTTTATCACGGTAGCCTCCAAATGAAATGGCTAAATAAGCCGGGTTTCCTAAAATATTTTTAGCGGTCATCTCTTTTTTGGTTTGTTGATGTTTGAATACTTGTTGTCCTGTATTGCAAGAGAAACTAAAGGCCGATACCATGAGTAAAATCATTGTTTGCCAACTTGCTGTTTTCATATTACCTCAATTTTGATTCTTCTATATGAACAATGATTTGCACTATTTCTCCGGTTCTTCCAAAGATTTCCTGACTGTAATTATTATCAATACTCATGTTTTTGAAACGGGACACAGTATTGTTTTTGTGAATGACTTCTAACTGATTTGAAGTTGATAATTTATACACGACCGGCACCTGACAACAAGTGAAACAAAGTGACCCTTTTTGCAATGACAACTTATTATGTTCCGAATGCATATCTACGTATTCAAATACCGAATTTTCGGTAAGGAATTCCTTTTTCTTCAATAAACATGGATTAAAATGTAGCTGGCCATTATTAATAAAGACACCCAACTCTCCTAATCTGCTTAAAAAATCTTCTTTCACCTGTCCAGTCATTCCCGGTTGTTGTGCTCCTTTTCCTTGCGGTGTATGAGAGTAAGGATCTGTTGGGAATGCTCCATACAAATCGGGGGATTTATGTACACCAATGCCTTCTTTAGTTTCATAAAAGTGTTTTATCAATCTGTCAATAGTTACCGATGCAGCATTTTCATTGACTGCCCTAATACAGCTTTCCTGCACTGCCAGCAATAATTTGGAAACCATATGCCAATAAATGGAGCCCAGCCCTTCGTAGCCATAAAATGTTCCTGACCTTCCGGTAAATTCTTTATGATTAAATACTTCTTCAAATATTTGCAATAATAGTCCTCTGTCTTTTACAGCCAGCTCCTTATATTCATCACTCAGTTCATCTATTGCATTTTCAAGATCAAGGGCATTCCTGAAATTTCCATTGAAGTGATAATCCCCACAGATATCTTTTTCTACTATTTTATTCACTCCATCAAGCTGCAATTTTTTCAACAAAGTAGAAGCATCAATAGATTTTGCAGAAACCTTGTTTTTTTCCAAAAATCCGGGCAATGATTTATTGGGATATAAAATATAACTGAACTGATCTTCTCTGTATAAGCTGCTTTCTTTTAACGAATCGAGTACATTCAGGCTTTCTTCAGCCGTTAAATATCCTGAACTCAAAACAGCCACCTGGCCTTCGAGCATTTCACTCAAATGAGAAACAGCAACAGCATCTTGTTTAAAACTTATCAGATTGTAGGAATGATACATTCGATCTGTTCTTTTATTAGCCAGTATCGAATGTTCCAAAAATTGCAACGACAGCTTTACAAAAGATAACAGATCCCTTCCTGTTAGATCTTTTTTAGAACCTGTAAACATTTGTAAATAAATCTGATTTCTAAAATCGCTGCCAGCAGTGCCTAAGGCATCAACTATATGCTTTCTGTCTTCATCAGAGATTGAGGCTGATAATAAATTTTTATGGTCGTTAAATATGGTATGAATTGAATTAAAAAAATCATGTACTTCATTTGATACTGCAAAACTTTTATTTACACTATTTTCAAATACTGGTTGGAAAAATTTCACGAACCTTCTTAGGTAATATAAGGTAACCATGGAAATTCCATTACCCACTAAAGCATTATTAGCATCATTCCATTCTGGTCGTTGTGTATTCATCCAGATTCCTCCTTCTGGAACAAAATTTGAAATTTTGGAAAGTACTGTTGCCAATATCTTTTCTAAAAAACTGACATGGTAAATATCACCAAACTTATTAGTAAGCAAGGCTCCATCTGCACCATGAAATTTCTTTCGATCATGAATCTCGTTTTCGCAGTTATTGTCAAACTCAATACTGTCTTTAGGATTCTTTACAATATCGGTGTAAGACTTTATCCGGTAAGGAACATTAGCATACACGAAACCATTTTTTTCTAAAGCGTTTTCAATAGAGCCTGGTTTAAACTGTTCTTCAAATTCTAATAATTTCAATAAATAAATTATCTGATGATCGCCCCAGTATCCGATATAGGACCATGGGTTATCTGGCTCTATGGTTTCCCAATCAAATCCTTCTTTGGTTACCCGATAAGGGTTGTAACCATCAAATGTGGTAGCATTAAGAAACTTCCAGATCATGCCATCTATAAATTCCGGATAAGAATGAACCAAAGCTTCCCAATTTTGAAATATATCCCGCCAGTTTCCCTGATAGTCTAATATTTTTGAACCATCAATTTCACTTCTTGTATTAATGGAAAACTTATTCCAGGGCCGGCTTGGGTCGCCATGCCTCCTGCTAAATTTTAAAGGCAGGTACTCTGTGGCCAATCGCTCAAAATTAAGGTTGCCAGATTTTTCAACTCCCTTTTTCAAATCATGTAATGAGAAAACTTCTTGAAATGAATTTCTTATTGCCTTCGTTTCTTCAAAAACTATGGGGTTTGCTTGCTTCAGGTAATTACAAAAATCCCATTTTTCGATCTGGTAATTATTATCAAAAATACCTCCACGCATGATGTTGAATAATACATTGGCATAATGCCTGGTATCTTGCAATGTGTCTGATGTTTTCTGAGAGCTGTCAGCTGCAGCAGTCAATTCTTTTAAATGCTTTGTTCCAATTTTAACATCTTCAAGAATTTTTTCACTTAAGTTCCGGTCGCTTCTGACAGATTCAGAAAGTTGAATAATCGCTGAATGGTTTTGGTTAACATTGGCTACAATCATCCATTCTTTTTCCTGTAAAGGATTCAATACGGATTCGTTCATTACAAAATAAGCTCCCTTTTCAGCTTTCACATCTTCTTCCTGACTAACCATTCCGCCTGCTCTAAAATTATCCAACTGCACTGAAGACAATAAAAAAATTGGCTTATCCATTCCAACACTCCAAACTGTATTTGCCTTAAGGGCTTCACTTGGCTCTGCTTTATCAACAATTATAGCACTCAAAGCAAAAATGCCTATCCCCGTTTCAGGTATTAATTCAGATCTTTTATAGGCATCAACCAGATTGCTGGATTGATTCTGCAAATCGGCTCCCACACCAAATGGCAAAATATTCTGAAGCCCGTCTAAAATACTGACTTCGCATTTTTCAGATGATAGATTAGAAAGTTTTGAACGTTTTACAAAACCATAAATATTACTTGAATTCCATTCATATTGGAAGGACAAAGAAAGATCATGATTGATCTCTTCAAAAATAATTTTATTTCCAAAAGTATTTTTATAAAGATTTCTTTGGATTGTATACTTGCCTTCATTCCGGATTGAAAATGGCTCCCATATTAATGTCTCCCCATTTCTAATAACATGAAAGATTGACTTACTTCCTGTAATATCTGCCGACTCCGTTATTTTATCATCCGTGTAATATGGAAATAATGCATAATCTGAATTCTTTCTTCCGGCACTAATGCCACCGTTGCTTGAAATAAACATCCAATGATTGGAGTCGCTAACAATGCTCATAAAAAAAGGACGCATTGCATCTACATCTGGTATTTTAAAAAATAATTCGTTATTGATATTTACAGTCTGCATTTTTATTCCTTTACTATTTTTCTTTTGCAAAATTTGCAATCATGATTCGTTTAATTCTGCTCAGCTTTAGTTCTATTGGCTTTCAACATCGCATCAGCAATCTGAATATTATCTATATTATTTAATTGAGCCTTGGTATCGGTACGATAAGGATTAAATCTATGCACCTCCTTAAGTGCATAATAAGCCGCACGGGGATATAACGGGTATAACCCTTTTTCATTTGTAACACCCTTAGCACAAATGCCAAACCACTCTTCATTCATATTATTTTCCCCTTCTTTATAATCATTTTGATAGCCTCCATTTGCCCAGGAAGCATTTATATCATGTATATCCAGGTTAAAAGTTTGACCTGATTTCCACCAGCCATCACTAAACTGAAAAGTAAAACCACCGATGCTGTTTCCTGCTCTGCCTTTACCGGCAGCGTTGGCATATATTTCTTTCCAATTACTTACCAAACAATTGGCCTGAAATTCCTGGTCTTCTTTAAGGGTAAGGGTATTATAAGCATCTGCTCCGAATTCTGTAAACATTACTGGTTTGTCATAAACTGTTTTCACTCTTTCATAGGTATCTCCAAATGAAAGACCCCTGTATATATTTATGCCCAGCACATCGACAGCAGTACATTCTTTGGCAATAATATCCAGGAATTGCAAATCGCCGTTACAAATAGCAACCGGATGGCATTTGTCAATAACCTTCACTGCCAGCACAGCTTCATTAAATAGCTTATACATATCCGTTGCCGCAATAGTTGATTTTCGGTTTTCCATGGGAATATTCTCTGTTTCGGCTCCTTGCCAAAAAAGGCCATAATTGTTTTCGTTGCCTAAAAGAAACATTAAAATCCCTGGAGAATTTTTGAATTGGGTCACCATCTCTTTTACTTCTTTCAACAATATTTCTTTTACCAATGGGTTGGCATAATCTGTATTAGCTTCCCATTGGTTATTTATGGTTAGCCCATATCGACCAAAAGAATGATTAAGAACCGTGTAAATGCCGTAGTTTTTAAAAATATAATCTACCCACTTTACGGGAACTCCTGTATACTGACGAATACAGTTTACCCCCATATCTTTTAGTAAAGTCATTTCATAATCCAGGGCTGCTTTTATAACATCAGCTGGTTGCTGCCACAAACTATAAGTATAGTTGGTGCCAATGGGGTAGTAATCCCAGTTCATACCATTAATAAAGAAAGGTTTTCTATTAGCTTGCAACTCAAAACCTTTGTCTGACTTTTTGACAATAACTTTTACTTTTTGGGCAATAGATAAAGTAGAGAGTATGATTAAGCAAAAAAAGATAGAAAGGGTATTTTTCATATAACAAGTCTATTAATGAATTAAGTATTAGCCCCGTTTTTTGATAAAAAAACAGACTCTGATTTCTCTTCTCTTGGTAACGGTTCTGTTACATTCCAAAATCCATTATACTGATTCATCTGACCAATCTTTTCCTCCAGAGTCATCTTTTCCATTAACGCAGATACCTTCTTATGAATATTATCAATTGAGGATACTTGTTGTGAAAAAATTAAACCGGGAAAGATTATTCCAGTAAATACTAAAATGGATAATAACTTTCTAACATTATAATTTTTCATACTTATCTTATAAAAAAAACGGAAGTAACTGCTTAAAAAAGCAAATACGTTCCGTTTAATGGTGATTGCTATATAAAAACCAACTTCAAATAATTTGTAACTTAAAGTGTGTTTAAGTTCTTTATTGATATACCCTGATATAATCAATTTCCATAGTGGCACTGTTAAATGCAGGATCAACCGGGCCGGCAAAATTGCCGCCCATAGCCACATTCAAAAGAAAAAAGAAATTATGGTTGAAAGGGATACTAGTTGAATTTGCTACCGTATGAACAACCTGCCCATCAACCGAAATTTTGATCAGGCTTGCTGTCCATTCCAATGTATAAAGATGGAATTCAGTAGTAGCGTTTGAAATAACTCTTGTGCTGCCATCAGCATTACCGCCAGATCTTCCGGGGTAATGCAGAGTGCCAAATATTTTATTCAGCTCACTTCCCTTATGTTCCATAATGTCAATTTCTCCACAAGATGGCCAACCAACAGAACTGATATCAGTTCCTAACATCCAAATGGCAGGCCATGTACCAACTCCAGCAGGTAATTTTGCACTTACATCTACTTTACCGTACTTCATCGAAAACTTACCATTTGAAAGTAACCGGGCAGAAGTAAAAGCACTGCCACTGAAATTTTCTCTTTTTGCTATGATCTTTAACGTTCCGCCAGATACAATTGAATTATCAGAACGATTTGTATAATACTGCAATTCATTATTACCCCATCCGCCACTACCAGTACCGATATCATAACCCCATTTAGCATTATCTGGTGTACCAGGTGTGTTAAACTCATCAGACCAGACCAAGGATTGTGTAACGGTGACAGTTATCTGCACAGATTTAGATATTGTTAATCCGGCAGCACTTTTTGCAATTACATTAACAGTATAATTTCCTGAAGCATTATAACGGTAAGTTACTGACCCCGAAGGCACTGTTTGAAATATACCATTACCAAAATCATAATCATATGTTACTGCATTTGTGGCTGTAGCAGTGAAAGAAACATTACCACTATTATCCGTACTAACAACAGCATTTAAAGAAAGATTAGATGGGGGCACATTATTAGTACCCCCTGCTGAGCTATCTTTTCCGCAAGATGTTGATAAGAGAACAAATGTTGACAGACTGAATAATATTTGTTTCACTCCTCTATGGTTTTACTTTCAATTTTTGATACCATGCATTACCATCTGCTCCAATATTTCTTAGGTACATTGTAGTAGCTGTATAAGAAATAATCTCATAAGTAACGCCGCCTGTTCCAAAATTTATAATACCATTTCCAGGTACTTTAAATTGTATTTGTGATGATTGTCCACTAGTAGATCCGGAAGTGGCATCAGAAAATATCAGCAATTTTGTTCCTCCTGTATTTATTGGATAACAACCATCGCCTCCGCTAAATCCATAAAATGATGTTGCGGCGCCAATTGACATCGATGCACCTTTATTATCAACAGACATTGAAATCCTGTTCAAGGCATCTTTAGAAAATGTAATTTCATCATCATAAGCACATGCTTCTCTTGTATTCGGAGTTGCACCATAATAATTAGGGAAAAATAAATTGGAAGCACCTACCCCGAAATGATCTTGTGCATTATTATCAGTTATCCAAATTCTTGAAGAACCATTTGTAAGTGCAGCAATAATAGGTGCTGGAATTTCGAATGCAACAAAAACAGAAACAGTTTTACTTATTGTAGAAATTGAACCCCCAGTACCTACCGCATTAACAGTAATAGTATAAGTTCCTAATCCAGGATTTGAATATTTATGTGTAACGGTTCCAGAAGAAACAACTTCTTTTGTTCCATCACCATAATCAATATTGTATGTAAGCGAATTATTGGCGGTAGTTACAATCGCTACCTTGCCAGTTCCATTTCCATTTGGATTAGTAGCATCTACACCTTCCACAGTGGCTGTCAAGGTTAAATCCGTTGGTGCTTTTAAGTCTCCAAAAGAAAACTCATCTTTTTTACAACTGGTAATACCAACTATAATTGCAAGAATAATAATTGCATATTTTTTTATATTATTTCTCATATCAGAAATTTTATTTTTATTAATTAAGTCTTATATCATCAAAATAATAAGTAAAGTTTGCTGACCCATCACCAACAGTTCCAAGATCAAAAATTAAGACAATCTTATTATAACCTAAGCCTGTATTGATTGTAGAATAATCAAATGTCAACTCTTCCCATGCATTTGCAACTGTAGATGTAACTTCCTTTTCAAATGGTGCACCATTACCTTCAACCTTCAAAAGCAATTTTGCTCCCACCCTTGGCATATAGACTTTTACTTTAAATGTAGTTGATGTTGAAAAATTTATCGGGTTTACCATTACTATGGAGCTTCCTCCATAAACTTCAGGAGGTCCCTTCACCATTTTACCAACTTTTGTACTTGTATTTATTCCAGATGGATTTGGGTTATTAACTACAGTAGCAACGCCTCCTCCAAAATCACCAAATGGGTAACCGTATGTAGTAGACTGAAAATCCAATGGAAGAATTAAATAATTAGGAGTAACATTGGTAGTTAAGAATGTTACATCATCCCAATAATATACGCTTCCGGTTCCTGCATTTCCAAAATCAAAGAAGATGGATGCCTTATTATAAGTAAATGCAAGATTAAGAGGTGCCGTTCCTAAAGACTGATTTGCAAAGTCGAATATCAGCGTTTCCCATGTGTTGGCAGCTTGTGTCATAGCTTCCGTTTCAACAGATCTGGCTGGGTTATTTTGATCTTCTACTTTTAGTCTAATGCGGATACCAGCTGCAGGAGAATATACTCTTACACTCATTTGCGTTTTTGTAGTTGTAAAAGGTATTGGACTTGTAAAACCTGCACCCATAGTTGATCC
>JAHEMN010000204.1 GCA_024643645.1 Chitinophagaceae bacterium
ATTTTGTTCATAATCTGTTTTTAATGAAACCAAATCAATTTCGGAAGGAGCAATCATATTATAAATAGCTCTGCTGATCTCCGTGGTTCCATTAGCCTGGTAATAATAATTTGGCTGAAACTGGTTTGATCCAATCTTGAATGAGCCATAGTCCGCATCAATATTTAAATCGGTACCTCCGGCAATTGAATACCGGTAATTCAGGTTTCCATTAAAGTTATTCATGCTTCTGTCATTCGTATTTGAAGCTTGTAAAATCCGATCTAAAACACCTGTCGGTTTATATGTAAAATACATTGGTCCCGAAGAATTAACATCAATATCTGCAACGTTGCCATTAACCATTGCGCCTAAAGTGCTGTTCTTATTAATAAAATAATCTATCCCTGCTTTATAACTATGACCTTTATATAGACTGGTAATTCTGTTTTTCTGATCAAATAAAGTGTCAAACTGCGTTCTGGTAGAATTTATCTGCATCAGGTTTTTAGCATGGTTATAATTATAAGTGCCAAAAACATTAATATTTTTATTACGATGATTAAGATTTAACCCACCATTCAATTTAGGATAAGTTCCTTGCGCATAACTAAGATTAGTGGAACCATTAGTACCAAAGGTTTTATTTTTTTTCAACCTGATATTAATGATACCAGCATTTCCGGCAGCTTCATACTTTGCAGAAGGGTTTGTTATTATTTCTATTGATTCAATCTGAGAAGACTGCGTACTCTTTAAAAAATTTGCCAGATCCTGACCAGACAATGGAGATGGCTTTCCGTCTACATAAACCTGTACACCATTTTTGCCTGCAAGGCTGATATTATCATCTTTATCAACCATTACTCCCGGGCTTTTCCGAAGAAGTTCCAAAGCATCATTTCCAACAGCATTAATTGTTCCTTCCACATTTAGAATCATTTTATCCGCCTTCACTTCTATAATTGGCTTTTTTGAAGTAACAACAACACCAGTCAGGTCACCCGAAGGTTTTGAAATGGTTAATTCCGGTACTGTTACTTTAGAACCAGAAAAATCAAAAACAGAAGAATAGGCCTGTACATATCCAACAAAAGAAGTATTTATTAAATATTTTCCAGTGTTTATCCCTGTAAAAGAATAGCTTCCGTTTGCACCGGTTGCTGATAATTTAACTACACTTGAATCTTTGGCATTTAATAAAGAAACGGTAGCTTTTTCCAATCCTTTTCCCTTTTCATCTTTAATAATACCGGTTATTTGTTGTGCCTCAGCAACGGCAGACATCATTAATAATCCAGTAAAAATTGCAACTAACTTTCTCATTTTCAATTCACTTTTAATTTGAAATGCAAATATATTCCTGTGTCATCCAATTGTAAAACGATTACCGACAAATGGTACAAAAACTGCCTCGAACGGCATTAATATTCCGGTAAAATGTAAAAAGAAAATTGGTGGCAATAAAACTACTTTGGTCTCCCATTTTGACTTTCATGTATTTCCCTTAGGTTTGCAAGCAAATTGAATAAATATGAATTTTCCAGCCAATTTGCGTTACACAAAGGATCATGAATGGGTTAGCCTTGAAGGCGATATAGCCACCATTGGAATTACTGAATTTGCACAAAGTGAATTGGGCGATATTGTTTATGTAGAAGTAGATACCATTGGAAAATCTTTATCATCTGGTGAAGTATTTGGTACTGTAGAAGCAGTAAAAACAGTTTCAGATTTGTTTTTACCCGTTAGTGGAAGTATAACTGAGCTGAATCCTGCACTTGCCGGAGCTCCAGAACTAGTAAACACGGATCCTTACGGCGAAGGCTGGATGGTAAAAATGAAAGTAGATAATCCTGCTGATGTAGAAGCACTAATGGATGCTGCAGGATATGAAGCAGTTGTGGCCTAAATCTGAGATTTATTACCCATCGTATATTAAAAAGGATGCAATTTTTTAGACAATCATTGTATCTTAACCAACTATTTTGAATCAAACTAAAACATACAGCGAACAAGAGCTGGTCGGTTTATTGCAGGAACGCAATGAAAAGGCTTTTGGTTATCTGTATGATAATTATTCGGGTGCAATTTTTGGAATCATTAACGCTATTGTAACCGATAAGGACATCGCTAATGATGTGCTTCAAAATGTTTTTATTAATATTTGGAGAAAAATAGATTCTTATGATACGTCAAAAGGCAGATTATTTACCTGGATGCTGAACATTGCGAGGAATGCCTCAATTGATGAAATTAGATCTAAAGGATTCAGAAATTCGCAACAAAACCAGTCTTTGAATGAAAACGTAGATGTTGCGGGAGCTTCATCAGGTCCATCGGTAGAGGATGTTGGGCTTAAAAAAGTGCTTTCCACTTTAAAAAGTGAATGGAGAGTTTTAGTGGACATGTCATATTTTCAAGGCTATACACATGAAGAGATTTCGAAAATATTGAATATACCTTTGGGAACTGTAAAAACGAGAATTCGAAGTGCTTTGTCACAATTAAGAACAATGATACAACCATAAAGTGAACGTACAGGAATACATATCAAGTGGAATTGTCGAGAGTTATGTTCTCGGACTTACTTCTGAAGAAGAAAGAAGAGAGTTTGAAAACATGTGCAATCAACATCCCGAAGTTTTAGCAGCAAGAAATGCTTTTGAAATAGCTCTTGAAAATCAGGCTATGCAAAATGCCATTACCCCATCCGCAGAAGTTAAAAACAAACTCTTCAATGAAATTAATGCCACAGCTAAAGTAATTTCTATAGCAGACCAGGCACCTGTAAGAAAAATCAATTGGTTTAAGTATGCCGCTGCTGCCAGTGTAATATTATTGGCAGGTAGTCTTTATTTCAATTTTTCTTTAACAGAAAAAAATAAAAAGCTAAACGGAGAATATAATAACACAGTTGCTGAGCTTAATTCAATTAAGAAAGATGTTCAGGTACTTACAGATAAGTCAGAAATTAAAATGGCATCCTTAAAAGGAACTGCTGTATCGCCTCAATCTTACACAACAGTATATTGGGATTCCACTTCGCATGATGTTTATTTGTTGATAAACAATCTACCCAAGCCGCCTTCAGATAAGCAGTATCAACTTTGGGCATTCCTGGATGGCAAGCCTATTGATGTAGGTTTTATTAGCAATGAATATTTTATCAAACAAAATTCGTTGTTAGTTAAGGCTAAGAGTGTACAAAAAGTACAGGCATTCGCCATCTCACTGGAAAAAATAGGCCGTGAAGATACTTCTGTTCCTGCCGGCGAAGTATACGTTTATGGCGGATTATAATAATTTTCTACTCCCTTTTTTCAATCTATAATTTACCTTTTGCCGTAACTATAAAGTCAAATCCTTTCTATAGCAGTTTTGTTTCTATAGTTGGTTAATTATTGGAGCCTCTTTTCAGAGGCTCCTTTTTTTATTGAATTGCTAAGGCTAATATTGTGAAAAGATTTCCTTGAAAAAAAATTTCCTCTTTTTCATTCCAGCAATTTTTTGGCTGATAATATCTACCATATTACTTACCCTTCCCGGCTCTTCTTTTCCGAAAGAAGATTGGCTAAGTAAAATATGGTTTGATAAATGGGTACATATTGGCATGTTTGCATTGATGACTTTTCTTTGGAGTTGGGCATTTTATAAGTCTGATAAAACTGAAAAGGTAAAGCCATTTATTGTGGTTGCTACTGTTTCTTTGATTTATGGGATTGGAATGGAATACGTTCAAAAGTATTTTATCGTAAACAGAGCCTTTGATATGGGCGATATTATAGCAGATGCAATTGGATGTGTAATCGGATTATTATTCGTATGGAAAAGGTATCTAAAAAAATAGACCCCTGTAGAAACAGGGGTCGCAACCAAAACTAACTGCTTATGAGAAAATTTAATGTCTTTATATTGAGTTTATCAATTTGTTGTTACTTATAATACTAACGCAAAGTTATTGCCAGTAGTATGATGTATGCTGTTAAGAAAACATTAAAAAAGAAAATTTAGTAATTACACTAAACAATTGTTAGTAATATTTCTTTTTGCTTTCATAATAAGATGATTTCTAATGACATCATATTAC
>JAHEMN010000065.1 GCA_024643645.1 Chitinophagaceae bacterium
TATCAATATCTGAAAGTCTTTTAATATAAAGACAAGAGCCAGAACTCACTTTAAACTTACCCAGTTTATCAAGTAAACTTTTGTAATTATTTACACCTGACATAATATAGATTGAAAGATTTTGCTTTCGAGGTGAAAATCCTGTTAAGGGCCAATCACCCTCCTGCTTACTGCGTTCCGATTTATAATGAAAGCTACCAAAACCGATCATACTGTCTCCCCACATTTCTGGTTTCTCCTTCAACACATCTTTGTAAAGTTTAAGCAAGTCTTTACTATCCTTTCTTTTCTGCTCATCTTCAATAGAAGATAAAAACTTTGCTACACTTGTTTTATTACGTTGTGTTTTTAATTCTGCCATAATAAAAAATATTTATACAATTATGATAGTATTTCTAAAGCAAGATTTATTAAAAACCTCTTGCAGCATTCCCTCTTGGCTTAGGTAATTCTTTTCTCGGAATTTTTTGATCAAGTTCGGCTGTGTTATAAACAAATGCAGCAATTATAGTTGCAGCTTGTTTCAAATCCTCAGGAACAAGATGATCATAAGTATCCATATTTGTATGGTGTGTACGGGTATTATATTCTATTTCATCCTGAATAAACTGAAATCCCGGAATACCCACACCATCAAATGCCTGGTGATCTGTACCTCCTGTATTATCGATCGTAACTGTTTTGGCATCAAGATCATGAAATGGCTCCAACCACTTCGAAAAAAGAGAACCAGCAGCTTCATTGCCTTGCAAATAAATTCCCCTCACTTTACCTGTTCCATTATCCAGGTTATAATATGCAGAGATCTTTTCATGCTCGGGTTTTAATTTCATATCTGCAGGGTCAGCAAAATGATCCTTAACATATCCCCTCGAACCTAACAGACCTTGTTCTTCACCGCTCCATAATGCAATACGAATAGTTCGCTTAGGTTGTAATCCAGTTGCTTTTATTATCCGAACTACTTCCATCATCACAGCACAACCAGCCGCATTATCAGTTGCTCCAGTTGCTCCTTGCCAACTATCCAAATGCCCACCAAGCATAACAACTTCATTTTTTAAAACCGGATCAGAACCTGGTATTTCTGCAATTACATTATATCCTTTTATATCCTTATCATAAAACTTCGTTTTAACATCAGCTTCCATTATTACTTTTTCTCCGACTTCCAATAATCTTTGTATCCTTAAATAATCATCACTTGACAGCATGACATTCGCATAATTATTAACGGCACCTTTAGTTGATGAACCACCGCCCGATACAAACAGAGTTCCATCATTACCTCTTCCATTCATATTTAACAGTAAAGCTGGCTTTTCTTGTTTATAAAAATCCGCTACCAATTGACGAAAAGCTCTTTGTTGTCTGAAAATTGCTAATTGTTCTGGCGAAAAATTCCTTCTCCCTTCACCGGGTGTTCCTGGTTTTGCATTTGCCATTTTAGCCAACTCTTCATCAGAAAATCGTTCAGCATCAGGTGTAAAAGATGGATGCAAAGTATCTGAGGAATATGTCATTACTATTTTATCCTTGATCTTTCCGGCATACTTTTCATATAACTCTGCTGAATCTTTTGCCTTGATCAAAAATATATAACTACTCATAATAGCATTTCCAGGTGTGCTGCCTGTCCACGCAACCGGCATCGCAATCATGGGAGTATAATAAGGTGAGGTCATCGCAACATAACATTTTGTTTGTTCCCAACCAGTTCCAAATTCACCCCAAGGCTCAAGAACTGCATTTTGCAATCCCAAACTTTTCAATTCATTTTTTGCCCAATTAGCCGCTCTAAAAAAACCCGGAGAATTTGTCAGCCTCGGACCACTTATATCGGTTAAATGAAAAGCTATTTCCATTACTTTCGAATTTTCCATTCCTTCCTTTCTGATCTTACTTATACTATTCTCATTTAATTGTGCAGATAGAAAGTTGCTGAAGAATAAAAAAAGTGTGACTACTAAAATATATTTTCTCATGAGTATTTATTTATGACCATGAATGTAACTCAATTACTATAAATTACAATTGAAAAGAATATTTTTGAATGCCTTGCTATTCATTTTGGTTCAGATACCTGATTCTTATTTATAGCTTATTCAAATAACAATTAATTATTATAGTTAATTTATTATGCAAAACTTCAAATCTAAATTTCTGCTTAGAGAAGATATTACCTTTCTCAATTTTGGTTCATTCGGTGCCTGTGCAAAACCAGTATTTGAAAGATATCAGCAATATCAAGTGGAACTCGAACAGGAGCCAGTAAACTTTGTTACAGCAAAGGGAGTAAAATATCTGGAACAATCCAGGGAAGCATTAGGCAATTATATTAATGCCGATAAAAATGACCTGGTTTATGTAACCAACCCATCTTATGCAGTGAATACAATTGCAAAATCTTTTGATCTAAAAGAAGGAGATGAAGTTTTGACTACAGATCTTGAGTACGGCGCCTGTGACAAAACCTGGACTTATTACTGCAAAAAAGCTAATGCCAGATATGTAAGACAACACATTCCTTTACCAGTACAAAGTAAAGAACAGTTCATTGAAGAGTTTTTTAAAGGACTTACAACGAAAACAAAACTTATCTTTTTAAGTCATATCACCAGTACTACAGCATTACGGTTTCCTGTAGAGGAAATATGTGCAATTGCCAAGCAAAAAGGTATTTTAACTTTTGTTGATGGCGCCCATGCTCCGGGTCACATACCATTGGATCTGAAAAAGATCGATGCAGATTTCTACACTGGCGCCTGCCATAAATGGATGATGACACCGAAAGGAAGTTCTTTTTTATATGTAAGAAATGAATTGCAACATTTAATAGACCCATTAGTTATCAGTTGGGGATATGATGCCATGTTTCCTTCCGATTCCCTGTTCATTGACTATCACCAGATGAATGGCTCCAGAGATTATTCAGCATTTTTAACGATACCAACTGCTATTCAATTTATGAATGAAAATAATTGGGAAGCGGTATCTGCTCAATGTAAACAATTAGTAAAAGATAATGCGGAGGAATTCTGTAGCTTATTAGGTTCTTCACCTTTAGCTTTGGATTCTGATTTTCTTATGTTACAAATTTTCAGTGCAGAGATAAAAACTAATGAACCTGAGAAACTACATGACCATTTCTTTGAAAAATACAAAATTCAAATACCCGTAATGCGCCATGGCGAGAAAGTATATCTGCGCTATTCGATCAACGCCTTCAATAACCAGGAGGATATGAATAAATTATTTATGGCTATTAGAGACGTAAAAAATTCAACTTCATTGATAAATTAGATAAAGATTATTCTTCATTTCAAAAATGTACACATAAAATAAAATTATATCACTAAATTAGAAATCAATAACTATTTGATCTCAATAATTAAAAATGGATATAAACGAAGCGTATAAAATTGTAAAAGAAAAATTAAGCAGCTGGTTAACTGATTTAATTGCTTTGTTACCTAATATTTTATTAGCAACATTAGTTTTTGTATTGGGCCTTTTCTTAGCAAAGAGAATAAAAAGAATTGCTGTAAGTATGATACATCGTATATCAAAGAACATCACACTTAACAGCCTTTTTGGATCAATTATTCATATTTTTTTAATTGGTATCACATTATTTACCGTACTCACCATTCTTCAACTTGATAAGGCTGTAACTTCTATTTTGGCTGGTGCCGGTATTATTGGACTTGCATTGGCATTTGCTTTTCAGGATATTGCCGCCAATTTTATTTCCGGCATATTCATTTCATTTCGTAAGCCGATAAAAATAGGTGATGTTGTAAAGTTGAATAACTACATGGGTAAAGTGCAGCATATTAATTTAAGGGATACGACAATTCTTACATTCCAGGGACAAATGGTCATCATTCCGAATAAAGATGTATTTCAAAGTCCGATTGAAAACTATTCTTTACTTGGAAGAAGAAGACTTGATCTTATAGTTGGTGTTTCTTATGGTGATGACCTTGAAAAGGTAAAATCTGTTACTATGGCAGCTGTAAAATCAATTGAAAATCTTTCTGATAAAGATGAAACATCAATGTTCTTTCAGGAATTTGGAGACAGTTCCATCAACTTCGTTATTCGTTTGTGGGTCAATTCACCGGAACAACCAATTTATCTCAAAGTTGGCAATGATGCTGTAATGAATATAAAGAAAGCATATAATGAAAACGATATTACAATTCCATTCCCGATAAGAACACTGGATTTTGGAATAAAAGGAGGAGCAACTTTATCAGAAATGACAGTAAATTCTACAAAATAAAAAAAGCCCCGTATCATACCGGGGCTTTTTTTTAATTTTTCTTTCCACTTTTCTCCAATTCCGGTATCTCATTTCTGAATACAACCAAACCATCAAATACATCTACCAGCACCGGTATACTCTTATCAATATCACCTGCAAGTATCCGCTTCGACAATTGGTTAACAATTTCTTTTTGTATCAACCGCTTCAATGGTCTTGCTCCAAACTGAGGATCAAATCCCTGCTCAGCAAGAAAGTCGAGAGCATATTCACTGAATTGCAACTGTATTCCACTCTGCGCCACCAGTTTTTTCAAATTATCTAATTGTATCCTCACAATTCCTCTGATTTCTTTAATCATTAACGGACGGAACATTATTATATCATCTACCCTGTTTAAAAACTCCGGACGAATTGTTTGACGCAACAAGGTCATCACTTCCAGTTTTGCTTTTTCAGTCACTTCATCAACATTATCTTCATTTACTTTATCAAAAGCTTCCTGTATCAGATGGCTACCGATATTACTTGTCATAATGATGATCGTATTCTTAAAATTCACCACTCTTCCTTTATTGTCTGTTAACCGACCATCATCCAACACCTGTAGTAAAACATTCCATACATCCGGATGTGCTTTTTCAATTTCATCAAGCAACACAACACTATATGGCTTTCTTCTTACTGACTCTGTTAGCTGACCACCTTCATCATATCCCACATAACCGGGAGGTGCACCAACCAATCTGGATACGGTATGCTTTTCCTGGTATTCACTCATATCGATCCTTGTCATCATACTTTCATCATCAAACAAATATTCAGCAAGAGCTTTTGCCAGTTCAGTTTTACCAACACCGGTAGTACCTAGAAATATAAATGAACCGATAGGTTTTTTCGGATCCTGCAATCCTGCACGGCTTCTTCTGATAGCATCAGCCACTGCAGCAATAGCTTCATCCTGACCAACCACCCTTTCATGTAAATGTTCTTCGAGTTTCAATAATTTCTCACGGTCGCTTTGCAACATTTTTGTTACCGGAATACCGGTTGCCTTCGCTACACTTTCTGCAATATCTTCTGCATCCACCTCTTCTTTCAATAAACGCTTTTCACCACTTTCATCAATTTCTTTTGTAAGATCAGTTATTAGTTCTTCCTGCTCTTTTATTTTACCATACCGTATCTCTGCAACTTTTCCATAATCTCCTTCCCTTTCAGCTCTCTCTGCAAGTTGTTTTAAATTTTCTATCTCTGCTTTAGCATTCTGCACCTTCTCCACTAATTCTTTTTCCTGCATCCATTTTGCTTTAAGCGTATCTTTCTCTACAGAAAGATTTGCGATCTCTGTATTCAACTCTTTTAACTTCACTTCATCATTCTCCCTTTTAATAGCTTCTCTTTCAATCTCAAGTTGTCGAATCTGTCTTTCTAAAGTATCTAACTCTTCAGGCATAGAATTCATTTCTAGTCGAAGCTTCGCAGCACTTTCATCGATCAAATCAATAGCTTTATCCGGTAAAAACCGATCAGTGATATAGCGGCTGGATAATTCAACCGCCGCAATGATCGCTTCATCTTTTATACGTACATGGTGGTGTGTTTCATAACGATCTTTTAATCCACGAAGTATAGAAATAGCATCTTCAATACTTGGCTCATCAATCATTACTTTTTGAAAACGTCTTTCCAATGCTTTATCTTTTTCAAAAAACTTCTGGTATTCATTTAACGTAGTGGCACCAACTGCTCTCAGGTCACCTTTGGCTAATGCAGGCTTCAGAATATTTGCTGCATCCATTGCACCTTCACCACCACCGGCACCAACCAATGTGTGTATCTCATCAATAAATAATATGATCTCTCCATCGCTGCTGGCTACTTCTTTCACAACACCTTTTAATCTTTCCTCAAACTCTCCTTTATATTTTGCACCTGCAATAAGCAATCCCATATCCAATGCATATATGATCTTACTCTTCAAATTCTCCGGCACATCGCCATTTACAATACGATGTGCAATACCTTCGGCAATTGCTGTTTTACCAACACCTGGCTCACCCACCAATATCGGGTTGTTTTTTGTTCTCCTGGATAGAATATGCAATGTTCTTCTGATCTCTTCATCACGGCCTATTACTGGATCGAGTTTACCTTGCCGTGCCAACTCATTTAAATTCTTGGCATATTTATTTAATGCATTGTATTCCTGCGATTGTGTTTGGGAAGTAATTGTCTCTCCTTTTCTTAATTCTTTAATTGCTGCCAATAGCCCTTTTTCAGTGAGGCCTGCATCCTTTAATAATTTAGCAGTAGAATCATTTCCCTGTACAAGAGCCAATAATAAATGCTCAGGTGTTACAAACTCATCTTTAAATTGTTTTAACGCAGCACCGCTTCTCAATACAACACTGTTAGCCTCACGACTGATCTGTTGAGCAGGTTCACCAGATGATTTTGGCAATTTTGCCATTAATTCATCCAATTTGCTTTCAACCAGATTGATGGTAACATTATTTTTCTTTAACAGATAATCGACAGGTGAATCCTGCTGATCAAGCAACGCCTTTAAAATATGCTCCGTCTCAATATTCGGACTTTGCGAATTAAAAGCTATTTGCTGTGCCTGCTGAAATGCTTCAGCAGCTTTTATTGTGAAGTTTCCTAAATTCATAACTTTAATTTTAATATCAATAATCTAAAGAATAATAACTACCAGCTATTCTGATAATCAACTTATCCTTTATTCAACTTATAATCATCAAATTATACTCCAACACAACAAATACCGTAACTATGTCATATAAAATTAAATCAACCTGCATGAAAGTCATATCATTTCTATGTTTTCTGCTATTCTTTCATACTTCTTTTAGCCAGTATAATTGGACAGCATTAGATAGTGAAATAACAGCCAAACAAAAAGATCTTGGAGAAAATATTGTGGTAATGATCTGGAATAAAGATTCGCTTCTTTATAAAAAAGAAATGGGTGGATTTAACAGTAAAACCCAGGCACCTATCGCAAGTTGCAGCAAATGGCTTACGGCAGCATTAGTAATGCAGTTTGTAGATGAAGGGAAATTATCATTGGATGATAAGGTTGTAAAATATATTCCTGAATTTGATAAATATTTCAAAGGCTATATCACTATCAGGCAATGCCTTAGCCACATGACAGGTATCGAAGATGAAGGCGGATTATTAAAAAAATTATTCAAACGAAGGAGATTATCTTCATTAGAGGAGGAAGTAAATGATTTTGCAGCAAGAAGTATCAGATCAAATGCAGGTACTGATTTTTGGTATGGTAATATTGGATTGAATATTGCAGGGCGGGTATTAGAAGTTATCAGCAGAAAAAAGTTTGACATCCTGATCAGGTCAAAACTTTTATATCCGTTGGATATGCGGAAAACCACTTTTTCTGATTTGACAGGTGGACCAGTAAATCCATCCGGAGGTGCAAAATCCACAGCAGATGACTATATGAATTTTTTAGTGATGTTATTGAACAAAGGGATATATAATGGCAAACAAATACTTTCGGAAGAGGCAGTAAACCAGATGATGGAGATTCAGAATACAACTGAACAAATCAAATATGCACCAAAATCTGCTGAAGGGTTCAGGTATGCTTCAGGAAGCTGGGTTCTTGAAACAAGAAATGTTCCTTATGATAAAAGCAAATCAGATAAGAATATACCTCCCGAGGGAAATCCCTCAATTGAAGTAGCAACTGCATTAGCAAGCCCGGGATTATTCGGCACCTGGCCGATGGTTGATTTCTGTCGTGGATATGCGTATATCGTCTTTGTAAAGAATTTTTTAGGGGAAGAAAGAGCTAACATACACCTGGAATTGAAAAAAATAATTGATACACAATTGAAAGAGAAGTGTGAGTAATAGAATTTATATCCTATTTTGTTATAAAATGCTTGAACATCATAAACAACCGCTTGCCCCTATTTCTAAATTTTATGAAAGAATATTGAGAAATATTATTATTGCCTCAATACTTCTATTTACCTGCTTATTGATAGGAATTATCGGATATCATTATTCTGATAATATCCCATGGATTGATTCATTGCATAATGCATCCATGATATTAAGTGGAATGGGACCAGTCGTAGAATTAAAAAGTAATAGTGGAAAAATATTTTCCTCTGCTTATGCTCTATTTAGTGGTGTTGTATTCCTGTCAATCGTTGGATTTATTCTGGCACCTGCTATTCATCGAATATTCCATAGGTTAATTCATGAAAAATAAATATTAAATTATTTTAATAAAAAAATCTAAAGTTGAAAACAAATTATAAGCAGACAGCTTTGATTAAACATGCTGCTCACCAACTTGGATTTAATTATTGCGGTATTGCAAAGGCGCAGCTGTTGGATGATGATGCAAGGCGACTTGAAAACTGGCTTAGTAAAGGCATGCATGGTAGCATGGAATACATGGAGAATCACTTTGACCTCAGGGTTGATCCAACCAAACTGGTACCGGGTGCAAGATCAGTCGTTACACTATTACAAAACTATTTTCCTTCGCTAGAACAAAATGAAAAAGCACCTGGAATTTCCAAATATGCTTATGGTAAAGATTACCATGAAATTATAAGAGGAAAGCTGAATACTTTTATTGATACAATAAAAAAAGAAATAGGAGATTTTAATGGCCGGGGGTTTGTGGATTCGGCACCTATACTGGAAAGATCGTGGGCACAAAGAAGTGGACTTGGGTGGATCGGTAAGAACGGAAATCTGATAAATAAAGAAAGTGGTTCATTTTATTTTATTGCAACTTTAATTACAGATTTGGATTTGGAATATGATGACCCTTTTGCAAAAGACTTTTGCGGTACTTGTACAAGATGTATTGATGAATGCCCAACAGATGCAATACTCCCCGATAAAGTAATTGATGGCAGTAAATGCATATCCTATTTCACTATTGAATTAAAGGAGATGCTTATACCCGAAACCATGAAAGGAAAGTTTGATAACTGGATGTTTGGTTGTGATACCTGCCAGGATGTTTGCCCATGGAACCGCTTCAGTAAACCAACCACTGAAAAAGGGTTTACTCCTATTCCTGAAATACTGAACTTGTCAACCAAAGAATGGACTGAATTAACTGAAGAAAATTTTAATAAAATATTCAAGGAGTCGCCTTTACGCCGCTCAAAGTTCAAAGGCATTCAAAGAAACCTGAAGTTTATTTCAGATTAAGCCACTAAAACCAGCAATGAATAATTATAATTAAAAACTTAAGGGTACAGACACTCTGGACATATCCCATTCAATAATAAGTTTATTATTATCATCATCATATCGTATCGTTAGTTGTTCGATAACATCATTTAAATGTTCAACCGGTACGGTCACTTTTGCAACATCCTTATCTTTATTTTTTTCATATGAAAATGCACCCCATTGTCCTAATTGCGAATTAAGGATCAGTGTCCATTCATTTTCATTCGTAATAGCAAAAAGCGTATAAGTTCCGGCAGGAATTGCTTCACCCCCAAATTTTGAATCTTTTTTAAAAGAGATCGTTGTTGCCTCATCTGCCCCTACCCTCCACACTTTACCAAACTTTTCCAGTGAGCCAAATATTTCACGGCCACTTTTGTAAGGACGACCATAGATTACTTCACCATTGGCATATGTCAATGTATCATGAGGGCTTTTACGTTGGCGACCCTGACCAAAAGCATCCCCCATAATAAATAATGCCAGTACTAATAATAAATTTTTCATAACGCTGATTTAATAGTGTCATTAAAGTTAATCAGATGATTTGGAATGAGGCTGATTAAATCATTAATTCTCCAAACTTTTTTTCAGATTGGATAGGCCGATCTCCATCATAGGCCCATACCTTTTTTCTAATAACAAACTGGAGAATTTTTCCCAGGGATACCAATGCAGGTGAAAATCCATATACCATTGAATAGTAACTGTATTAGGTAAGGCGGATGAAATGAAATTCCATCCGCTTTCACCATCTTTAAAGCCAGGATTTTTTGTACTTGCCAAAACGGTGCTATCTGTAATACTGTCAATTATCAGTTCCTGTTTATTAGTAATGCTGATACCTTTTATTTTTGCATTGATCCTTAATAATTCAACAGAGTCGGCTCCCGGAAACCAATTCTTCCAATTCTCAACATTGCTGACCTGCAGCATGGCAGTATCCTTTGAAGAATTTATATCAATTGCTTTTGAAATTCGGACATGCGATGGAAAAAAAAGCGAAAAGCCTGTAATAAGAAAGGCAAAAAAAACAATACTGATCAACCCTAGTTTAATAATCCGCACAACAAATACTTTAAATAAGAAAATGAATAAATTTTACTCCCATTTTAAAACCTTAATCGCAATAGCATAAGTAACTACCATCCATATGCCAAGGATCAGCATTTCATTCCAACATTCAAAAATACTTAATCCTTCGAATGCGATCTTCCGCATTGCATCATTGTATTGTGTGAGTGGTAATATTCTACAGATCTCTCCTAACCATCCGGGAAATACATCTATTGAAAAGAATGTACCTGATAATAACATTTGTGGAAATCCGTACAGATTGATCAATAACGGCAAACTGGTATCTGATTTGGCAATACTGCTAAAAATAAGACCGACCCCCATTAACTGAAAAAGCATCACAATAGTGAATAACAGCATTTCAATCACAGTAGTAAATCCATGCTGCAATGTAAAATCCAGTAAGAAATGACCAAAAAGAATTAAGATGACTACGTTCATCAATTGAAATGACAATCTGCTCATCCCGATCCCCAAAAGAATATTGATACGATTTACAGGGGATGCATAAAATCTTTTCAAAACCAGCTGTTCCCGTAAACCAAAAAATGTAAAAGCTATTCCAAATAGTGTTGAAAACAAAATAGAGAATCCTAACTGGCCGGGAAGAATAAAATCAATTTGCTTGTATTTTCTTACTTCAGTGATCTCGGGTTCATCAATGCTGATTGAATAACTCTTTTCCCCTGAAAGATTTAATTCTGTTTTCAATCGTATATAATCCAGCAAAGGCATAAATGACCCTAATCTGTTTGAACTGGCTGTAGTAGATCGCAGATGAACTTTAGTAACAGGTCTATTGGCTGAGTCATTTTGCTTTGTTATTGAAAGAATGCCTGTAAGATTTCCTTTTTGGAGGTCCTTATTCAGCAATACAGTATCAGTATATTTTACAATTCTGATTGAAGGCGATCTTTTTAATGCTTCATAAAATAAATTAGAGGTGTCACTATTTGCATCAATAACAACTTTATAACTTACACCACCTCCGGTACCAAAAGCACCGAATATGAGAATAAATATTATTGGAAATAAGATACTGAATACTATTGCACTGGGATTAGAAAATATAGCTTTGAAACTTGCTTTTGTAATTGCCCACAATGCCCTTGATTGACTATATTTTTGCTGATTTGGTTCCATGTAAATGGCAAATGTATTTAATTACAGGTATCAACACCTAAAATAATGATATTTGATCCTCATATGATAAAAGCATATTTACTTACTGGTGGAAATTTAGGAGACAGAGAAAAGAACCTGATGAAAGCAATTGATAATATCAATCTGTATTGCGGCACCGTTTTATCAGCTTCTTCAATCTACGAAACAGCAGCTTGGGGAATTACCGATCAACCCTCTTTTTTAAACCAGGCCTTGAAGATAAAAACCGGCTTAACGGCCCGGCAGCTAATGCGCCGTATTTTAAAAGTGGAAAAATTAATGGGACGAATAAGGGATGAGAAATATGGACCACGGCTTATAGATATCGATATTCTTATTTATAATGATGAAGTTCATAATTACAAACTATTAAAATTGCCGCATCCGGAATTGCATAACCGGCGATTTGCATTATTGCCATTAAACGAGATCGCACCGGAACTGGTTCACCCGGTTTTAAAAAAAACAATTACAGAACTATTGGAAGATTGCAAAGACCAATTAGAAGTAAAAAAGTATTCCTGATTTTTTCCACAATTGAAGGGAATCTATTTTCATGCATATCAATTGACTTATTTTGTGCGAAATTTTAGTACCGGAAAAAGAGGATGCTTTTAAGATCAGATATATACTATTTGATACTTAGGTTGCAGTTACAACAATGAATTATCAGTTTATTACCATAGAAGGAAATATTGGGGTGGGAAAAACCACTCTGGCACATTTATTATCGAAACATTATAATGCCCGGTTGATATTGGAAGAATTTGCTGACAATCCTTTTCTTCCGAAATTTTATGAAAACCCTGGCCAGTATGCATTTCCGCTAGAGTTGTTCTTTATGGCAGAACGATTCAAACAACAAAAAGAATTTCTGCAACAAAAAGACATGTTTCAGAGTGTAACGATCTCTGATTATCTCTTCACAAAATGTTTACTTTTTGCAAAAGTTACTTTGCCTGAAGATGAGTTCAGGTTATACCAGCGGTTGTTTGATATTATTAATCAGCAATTAAAAAAACCTGATATTCTTGTTTACCTGCACTCCCCGGTTTCAAAGTTACAGGCCAACATCAAAAAAAGAAACCGATCATATGAGCAGAATATTCCTGATGAATATTTGTTCAACATTCAGGAAACATATACACATTATATTAAACACCATAATATAAAAACATTATTTGTCGATACCAGTAATGCTGATTTTCTGGATAACAAAGAACATTTGCAAATAATAATAGATGCATTAGATAAAGACTACGAAGAAGGCCAACATTACCTGACCTTGCCATAATTACTAAAGACCCAGTGCACAAAATCTTGTTATAGGTTTCATTGCCCACACCTTACCTTTGCGCACAATTATGGACAGCAACTCCTCTGTCATTCAAATTACAGATGACCCTTTTGCATCAATGCGTATTCCGGAATTTAAAAACCTGATGCTGGGAAGATTTATCTTTATTACTTCTCTCCGGATGATGAGTACACTGGTTGCCTGGTGGATATATGAATTAACCGGTGATCCATTTGCGATTGGATTGGTAGGATTATCAGAAGTAATTCCGGCTTTATCAAGTGCCTTATATGCGGGACATATAATTGATAAAAGTGAAAAGAAAAAACTGGTACTGACCGGCGTTATATTGTACTTTTTTGCAGCCATGATCCTGTTATTCTTCTCCACTTCATTTATTGGAGAAAAGTATAGCCCTCATTCAATCACAATAGGCATTTATATAGTCATATTCTTTACCGGTATTGTAAGGGCATTTACCGGGCCCACCTTTTCTTCATTGGTCGCATATACGGTACCAAGGCAATATCTGCAAAATGCTACAACATGGACACAAGGCGTATGGCTTTCTGCTTCCGTAACCGGGCATGCTGCCGGTGGTCTGTTGATCTGGAAGTTTGGAATAACCGGCACCTTCATTATCATTTGTTCATTATTAATATTTGCTTTACTATTCCTTTCAAAAATAAAGCGTAAGCCACCGATGGCCCAAACAGTGCAAACCAAAACATGGGAGAACATAAAAGAAGGATTACGATTTGTATTTAAAACAAAGGAAATATTAGCTGCCTTTTCACTGGATATGTTTGCTGTGTTTTTTGGTGGAGCCGTAGCCATGGTTCCCGTATTTGCAAAGGACATATTAAAAATAGGGCCACAAGGTTTCGGATGGCTCAATGCATCTATTGATATTGGAGCAATACTCATTATCATAATCTTAACCATCTTTCCATTAAAAAAAGCACAGGGTAAAAAACTGATGATCGTAATAGCAGGTTTTGGTGTCTGCATTATACTTTTCGCTCTATCGAAATGGTTTGTACTTTCATTTATTGCATTGATGATAGCCGGTATGCTCGATGGAATAAGTATTGTGGTACGGGGAACGGTAATGCAACTAAAAACACCTGATCATATGCGGGGCAGGGTTAGCAGCGTCGGCTCTATGTTCATTAATTCGAGTAACGAATTAGGTCAGTTTGAAAGTGGTGTAGCTGCTAAACTAATGGGGGTTGTTCCTTCAGTTGTTTTTGGCGGAAGTATGACATTGATCGTTGTTTTGATCGCCTGGTTCAAAGCACCAACTTTAAGAAAATTTGAATACTAAAATTTACTCTTCCTCAAATTTTACATTGGGAGAATGAAGTCTTTGTTTTAGCCATTCTTCCATAGCTATTCTTTTTCTTACAGAAATACTTTCCGCATAAGACGCCAAAGCATACCAGATCGTATCATTTTGATTTTTGGATGGGTTAAAACTTAACACTCGTCTTAGTGTAAATCGATTCAAGGTAGAATCAGATCTTTTGATCTCTCTGGCAATAGATGCCTGCAAACTATCCAATACAGCAACTGCACTTAATTTTCTGCGTATACTATCCATCGTAAGATAGAGATCCTTAATTGATGACCTTGTTGTTTCCAGATCTTTATCCAAGGCACCAAACATATCCCTTGCTGCTACCCTGCCGTCATCACCCTGGTATAAAATAAGTTTGGTATTAAACAATTGATATTCCTTCAACTTTTCTTTTAAAGAAACTTCTTCCAGGCTATCATACGGCTCTCCTACTACTACTATCTTCAATTGAGAAGAACCGGGGTTATAAATCATTTTACTGGTAACAATTACATGCTTACCATCTAAGATCTCCTTATTCATAAAAAGATCTGCATTATGTTGATAAAAATATTGCTTAACAATATGATAAGTAAGATATATACTAGGAGCTATCATTAAAGTAACGATCAGCGGAATTATGATTCGTAAATTTTTCTTCCGTTTCTCATTTGTTTCCTCCTTCTTGGGAAAACGAAGCAGATTTACAATTAAATAGGTAGACAAAGCAATGAAAACAGAATTGATCATGAATAGGTAAAAAGCACCAACTGTATATTGCCAGTTTAGGTGACTGATACCATAACCTATTGTACAAAGTGGCGGCATCAATGCAGTAGCAATTGCAACACCGGGTACCACATTACCATTTCTTAATTTGCTGGCACCTGCAATGATACCTGCCATACCGCCGAAAAATGCTATCAATACATCATATATAGTGGGTGATGTACGGCCAAGTAATTCTGATCC
>JAHEMN010000066.1:0-12806 GCA_024643645.1 Chitinophagaceae bacterium
GGTTTTACTACACGAAACTAATACTACTACTGAAAGTAGTACGGGAATAAAATACTTCATTTTTGCCTTAACCTTTTTACTAAAAAAATAACTGGAGAGTAGTTAGCAGAGGGTGATTTGCCATGCAAGTTCGAAGAAATAATTAATAATTGAGCAATAGTGTATACGGGAAAATGATTTCTTGATATTAATCAAAGCGTTTGATTGACATCAATCAATTATTCATCACAATAACTTATTGTTTTGCTCTTAGGTATTGCATCGGCCACTCAATGGTAGCATCTAATTCTTTGGCTGCATGCAATGGAAAATAGGGATCTCTTAATAATTGGCGGGCCATTAATATAATATCCGCTTGTTGTGTTTGCAGAATTTGTTCAGCTTCCTGTGCTGTTGTTATTAAACCAACTGCACCGGTCAGTATTCCTGTTTCTTTTTTTATCTGTTCGGCAAAAAGCACCTGGTACAATGGACCTACCGGTATTTTTTGCAATGGTGAATTGCCTCCGGAAGAACAATCGACCAGGTCCACTCCTTTTTCTTTTACGATCGTTGCCAGTTTTATTGAATCTTCAATGGTCCAACCACCTTCTACCCAATCGGTGGCGGATATGCGAAGAAATAACGGAAGGTCATTATCCCAAACACTGCGGATAGCGGCGATGATCTCGATTAAAATGCGGATGCGGTTTTCAAAGGAACCACCATATTCATCCGAGCGGTGATTGCTGAGTGGTGATAAGAACTCATTGAGCAGATAACCATGTGCTGCATGTATCTCTATTACTTTAAAACCTGCCTGTGCAGAACGGATGGTTGCTGTTTTAAAATCATTGATCAGTTTTTCAATAGCAGCTTTATCCATAGCGAGGGGTGTCTGTTCGCCTTCTTTATAGGGAATGGCGCTGGGGGCCAATGTTGTCCACCCACCATCTTCAGGTGTCAGAAAATGATAGCCTTTCCATGGAGCAGCATGGCTGGCCTTGCGGCCGGCATGCGCCAGTTGTATACCCGGAACAGCTCCCTGTGCAGCAATAAATTCGTTTATTTGTTTCAGGTAGTCAATATGTTCATCTTTCCAGATGCCCAGGTCATCGGGGCTTATTCTCCCTTCGGGTGATACAGCTGCCGCTTCAGTAATGATCAATCCTGCACCACCAGCAGCTCGGCTTCCTAAATGTACCAGGTGCCAGTCATTGGCAAATCCATCTGTACTGGAATATTGGCACATCGGAGATACTGCAATGCGGTTCTTAAAAGTGATGTTACGAATTGTAAGTGGTTGAAAAAGTTTACTCATACCTGAAATTGAACATTAAAAGTATAAAGATTAGAACAAGTATACTTTTTTGTTGAGCAAGTTGATACAACGATCATTGTATAAGACCGGCATTTCATTTTGAATAAAGAAGCAATTTTTGTAATTTCCTCCAAAACAAAATCATTCGTTCATTTTATAAAATCACTGATCATGATAATCGATGTACATACCCATATTAATAATTATCATGAAGATAAAATATTACCATTACAGGAAGGGTTGGGCAGGTTGCTGAATGCAATGGCAGAAAATAGTGTTGACTATTCGCTGATACTCACATCGTATAAAGTAAATGAACACCGCCCATCAGTAAAAGCAGTTACAGAAGCTACCCGTGATATGAATAATATTGGTGTAGTAGCAGGGATCAGCTACCTCCATTATAAAGAACGGGACCTTCGGGAGATCAGTGACTTCTTAAAAGATGGGCTTATTAAAGGATTGAAGCTTTATCCGGGTTATGAACCTTTTTATCCGCATGATAAGCGTATGCAGGTAGTATATGAACTGGCAACAGAATTTGATGTGCCGGTAATGTTTCACTCAGGCGATACTTACTCTCCCAAAGGAAAGATCCGTTTTTCACATCCTTTACATATTGATGATGTTGCCGTTGATTTTCCTGATCTCAAAATAGTGATCTGTCATGTGGGTAATCCATGGATACGGGATTGTATGGAAGTGGTCTATAAAAACAAAAATGTATTTGCCGATTTCTCCGGATTGGTATTAGGAGACTTTAGCGACAAGTTTGAAAAATACATGAAAGGCCAGTTAGAAGAAATGATCTTATATGCCGGTGAGCCTGAATATCTTTTGTATGGAACTGATTGGCCGATCTCTACCATGAAATCCTACCTCAACTTTATGAAGCAACTTGATCTTCCTGATGATAAAAAAGAAATGATCTATTGGAAAAATGCTGCTAAACTATTTAAGATTGATACCAGCAAATTCAGCAGTAAAACCGATCAGCCAAAAACTTCAGAAGCGATTGTAAAATAATTATTTCGATAAGATAGATCCTCAGAGCTATTCATTTCAATTATCTTAATGCAGGATATACCAATGGTCCCAGCTTGTTAGCCCAGCGGCGATATTCCAATGCAGAGGGATGCAGCCCGTCACTTGCAATTAAGGTACGGTCATAACGGCCTTCCCGGGTAGAGGGTGTAATGTCAAGATAAGCACATTGAAAATTAGCGGTAACATTTTTATTGATAGCATTGAACCAGTCAATTTCCATTCGTATACGGGCAGTATCCTGATAGATAGCAAAAGGAGTTACACTGTAATCAGGAATAGAGAGTACAAATACATTTTCTTTTTTCCCTTTTGCCAGTTGAATGGCTTTTTGTAATAGTTGAGTAAAGCGGAGACGGTAACCAGTTGTATCATGTGTCTGGTATTGATCATTCACCCCTATCAGCAGGCTTACCACATCATATTGTGCAGGGTTGGTCGATTGAATTCCATTTTGCAGGTTAATGGTCGTCCAACCGGTAACAGCTATATAATCAGGAATGGCCATACTGATGCCGTTCGTTAGCAACCAATTAGCCGTTTGAGTGGGAAACCTTTCAGCAGCATCTACACTTTGGCCGATGGTATAGGAATCGCCAAGTGCCAGCCAGGTTTTGGTTGTTGTATTTGTATTGATAGGAGGATTAGAAACGGGCTGTACAACGGCTTCTTTTTTGGTGCAGGCCACCAAACTTATACTTACGAGTAAGGTAAAAAGCCATTTCATATTATACATACGATCAAATAGTGGAAAAGGTTCGATAGTAAATAAAATAAATTATATCAATAAAAAAACCCCCGGTAGTAGAATCGGGGGTTTAACATTATAGTGGGCTTTTATTTTTTCCGGGTTGCCCGGTCATATTGTAAAAGCATATCTGCTTTACCATCTTTATTGATGCGCCATGTTTCCATGATCGCAATGGTATCTATCTTACCATCCAGGTTAGTATTTATTTCCCGGGCCCAAACCAATACCCAGTTTTCTTTTTTATCAGTACTGTAAACCGGTATCACTGCGTCAACAGAATCGATCACCGAAGAGTATTTTGCCCTTCCGCTCTTCCAGCGGGCCATCAGGCTGTCAGCTCCCATTACCATTGTGTTATCACTATGCATAACTCTAACGGTGTCAGCTACCCAGCTTTTCATATTGTCAAGATTATTGGTTTCCCAGTCTTTCCAGCTGCCTTGTACAATGGAAGTGGCATAGTCAGGATTCCCCATTACAAAAGACGCAGAATAGGCTGCCGTATATGGCATTTTGATGGTTACAGCTGTTTGTTCTTTGTCCATCCCCTTTTCGTCCGCATCTTCTTTTTCATTGTTACAGGCAGTAAACAAAGCTGCTGCCGACAGCACTAAAAAAAACTTTTTCATATAATGTAATAATTGTTTGTGCCTGTTGATAGGCAGGCGGTTAAAAAATGAATAATAAGAGGGCTGATTATATTGTAGTTTTAAAAGGCAGATTGATTGGTTCTGGATCAGATATTGTAGAATAGAAAGGTAAGTTATTTTTTAGGTACTGTCCAAATTTTGATTCATACTCTGGGAGGGGTATTGAAAAATCCGGGATATAGTAATATCTTTTGCAATAAATTTTAAAATGCTGGCAAGGAAAATTATTTTAATCATTTTTGCAGTTCTTTATACTGCACTTAATTATTGCCTTGCACAAGAACCAAAACTTATATTACCAATTGGCAACACGGAAATGATCTCCAATTTATCATTCAGTAAGAGTGGTAAATATCTTCT
This sequence comes from Chitinophagaceae bacterium, assembly GCA_024643645.1. Lineage (GTDB taxonomy): Bacteria > Bacteroidota > Bacteroidia > Chitinophagales > Chitinophagaceae > JJ008. The sequence goes on from JAHEMN010000066.1 coordinate 4,106, forward strand.
TTCATCTTCAAACCAGGATAATAACGTAATTGTATGGGAAGCGGCTACTGCAAGAGTTATTTTTAATTATAAAGAATTAAAAGGGATTATTCGATCCTCATTGATGACGGACGATGAAAATTTTGTGGTCATTTTTTTAAATGATAAAACAATAAAGTGGCTGGATCTAAAAGATGGCAGCACAGTTTTTCAGACAGAGGCTGAAAATATTTCTTATCATAAAGTTATAAAAGTGCTTACTACGAAAGAAAACAAGTTTGTAGCGCTGATAAATGAAAAACAAATTTATTATAAAGAATTTAATACATCTTCTGATAAAAATACTTTTAATGAATATAGCTATAGTGTAAAGTCAGGTAATAAAAATATAGAAACCATTGAAGTAAAGGGTACGGACAATCTGTTTATAAAATATAATAACGGCATTTCAGAAGAGCTAAATCTAAAAGAGGGAAGTGTTACCAGCCGGAAGAATGATCCTGATAACAGATTAATGAAACTTTCAGGAATAAGGTTTCAACATATTGAAAATAAAATCCTTGTTATTGATACGGTAAATAAAGCCCAACCTATAGAACTTAATGGGAATGGAGAAAAATTTATAGAGAGATACACTTTAGTAAGCCCTACAGGCAGCTATTTATCGTCAATAACGGAAGCAGGGTCTGTTTTTATCTGGCAAACAAATGACTGGAAGCTGTTGAATAGTTTTAAAACTAATGCAATAGCACGGCCGGAATTTGTAAGTAATGAAACCCGTCTGCTTTTTAAAAGAAGGGGAAGTTTTTTACTATACGATTTTAATAAAGGCATACTGTTGGAAGAATTAAAAACAGATGAAGTTGCCATGGGATCAGAGTTGATTGAGTATAGTCTCGATGGTAAATGGATGGCATGGGCAAAAGATTTATTGATAATGATTTTTGATCTGCAAAAAGGAAAATTTCATGCTTATCTGAAAGGAGGAAGTGATAAGCTGAATAATGTGTCAATACATGATGACCTTTTATTATCAGCCTCCTGGGATAAGTTTCCAAAAGTATGGGATCTGAAAAAAGGAAAAATCATTCAATATTTAAAAACTAATACACACAATTCATTAATTGGTGAGGCAAATCTTGCTTACTTTTCTAAAGATGCAGACCAGATAATTTCCATGAATATAATGGGTACCTATGGATTTCATTCTACTGCCATACTTTGGGATATGCCGAATGGCAATATTGCTACTAATAATTTTAATAGTAAATCCTATACCGGTGCTATTTATAGTACAGACGGGAAGTTTATTGCTGCCTGGGGAAAAAGCGGTTTGACTATATTAGAAAACAAAAAGAATAAGACAGAAGAGCAAATTGTGCAACTCCCTGCTACTGTTGTTAATTGTGTTATCAGTCCGGATAATGATTTGGTTGCGGTAATATTAAGAAACAAGTCAATTAAACTGTGGTCGGTTTCTCAAAAAAATTTTATCGGGTCGCCTCTCATTGTTTCAGGCGATACCAGGTATATAAAATTCAGTAATGATAGCAGGATGTTAGCAACAGGAAGCATTAATGGAGATATTGTCATTTTTGAAACTAAAAGTGGACTTATTAAAAAAGAAATAAAGGGACATCAGGAAGATATATCTGCTTTGGAATTCAGCCCCGATGGCTCATTATTAATAAGTGCATCCCGTGATGAAACATTTAAAGTGTGGAATACATTAACCGGGGATCTGCTGAAAACAATCACTGGTCACAAAGACTATTTCAGATTTTCTTCACCGTTCTATTTAGCGAATATCAGATTTTCAACTGATGGGAATTTCTTTTTGACATCTTCCGGTGGGGGGATGACGAAGAAATGGGAAACAAAAACTTTTACAGAGTTAAGCTCAGTTTCCAATACTGGTTTCATGCAATATCTATCAGCCGATAACAAATTTTTTATAACAATTGATAATGCAATCATCCGGCTATTTAATACTGCTTCCCTTGAAATGGAAATTGCTTATTTGCCAATAGACAGTATTGATTATTTGGTTGTTGATAAATACAGTCGCTATGATGGTACGGAAGCCGCCAGGCGAAAACTATATTTTACTTGTGGTAAAGAAATAATAGAACTGGAACAAGCAAAAGATCTGCTGTGGGTACCCAATCTTGCAGAAAGGATCTGGAGCGGCGAAACGATCAATGCACCAAAGCTTGTTGATCTTAATTTATGTGGGTTAACACCAATCGTGGAAAATGAAACAAAAGATAAGGATACTTATCATTTTACAATTACTGAAAGAGTGGGTGGTCTTGGTGAAACTATCGTTTATGTAAATGGTATAGAGGCAAAACGGTATAAGCCGGAGCAATTAAAGAAAACCGGTAAAAATTATTTCTTAGCAATTAAAAAAGATGAACTGAAACATTTGTTTGTAGCCGGAAAAGAAAATCCGGTAACTATAAAATCAATGACAGTTGATAATTCGATATCCTCAAGAGGATTAATATTGAATGAAGATCAGACAGATATAAAACCGGAAACACCCAATCTTTATGCAGTAATGATTGGTGTAAGTGATTATAAAGGAGATGAGTTGGATCTTGACTATGCAGCGAAGGATGCTACAGATATTTCTGCGGCTGTAGCAAGTGCCGGAAGAAAATTTTTAAATACAGATGGAAGGGAACATGTGTTTATGTATAATCTAACAACAGAAAAAGACAGGTATCAATTCCCGGAAAAAAACAACATTAAAAAAACATTAGCAGAAATCGGAAAGAAAGCAACGGCCAGTGACATATTGATTATTTTTTTTGCAGGCCATGGTGTAATGGAACAAAAGACAAAAAACTTTTATTTTTTGACTTCAGATGCTTCTCCTGTATCGGCTGTATCTGCAGTTGCAAGTGTGGGAATCAGTATGGACACATTGATGAAATGGGTGGAGCCATCAAAAATTAAAGCACAAAAAAGGATCTTGATTTTTGATGCCTGTAATAGCGGGCAGGCAATAAAAGATATTGTCCAGTCCGGAAAAATGATGGCTCGTAATGATAATAAGGCGCAACTCATCAAAGCAATTGATAAACTAAATGAAAAATCCGGTTTGTTTATTCTTGCAGGATCTGCATCCGATCAAAGTGCTTATGAAATGGGCACCTATGGTCAGGGGCTATTAACTTACTCTTTGCTGAAAGCAATAAAACAACAACCGGCAATATTAGAAGAAAATAAATTTTTAAATGTTAGCAACTGGTTCAGGGAAGCTGAAAATACGGTGGGTGAAATTGCAAAAGAAGTTGGAGCCATCCAGCAACCACAAATAGTAAGTAATAATAATTTCAATATTGGTGTAGTGGATGAAGAAGTGATGTCTGGAATAATATTACTCAAAGAAAAGCCAATGTTCACAAGCAGTATTTTTATTAACAGCGACCCTTCGGTTGCAGATGACAATCTGAATTTGAGCAAACTGATTAACCTGCGGCTGACAGAGTTGGGGGCAATGGGAAAAAACAGTAAAATCGTATACGCAAATTCAACAACATCATCAGCCGGGTATTCTCTTACGGGTCTTTATACTGTAATCGGAGATACTGTTTCAGTAACAATGAACTTAAAAAATAACACTGATATAAAATCAAAATTTGAACTAAGTGGTACAACAGAAAAGCTGGATGAACTTATTACATCAATTACTGAAAAAGCTACTGATTTAATATTTGAGAAATAAATACCGTCAGCACACATCGTCGTAAATTTGAGCTAAACCTTTTAAAATGACGATTGCTGTTTTAGGTGCCGGTATGGTAGGCCGTGCTATTGCTTTGGATCTTGCAAATGATTACCTGGTTACTTCTTTTGATATAAATGCTGCAAATCTTGCAGTATTAAATAAAAGAAGCGAAACAATAAAAACTGTAGTAGCAGACCTTACTCAAACTTCTGAATACCTAAACTGGGTTTCTTCATTTGATCTTGTTGTAACCGCAGTTCCCGGATTTATGGGATATAAAACTCTGGAAGCCGTAATTGATATTGGTAAAAACGTTGTAGACATTTCTTTTTTCCCTGAAGATGCGTTGCAATTAAATATGCTGGCAAAAGAAAAAGGCGTAACTGCAATTACTGATTGCGGAGTAGCACCAGGTATGAGTAATTTTATTTTAGGAAGATATAACTCCGAAATGAAAATTAATTCCTTTGCATGTTATGTTGGTGGATTACCAAAAGAAAGAAAACCACCCTTTCAATACAAGGCGCCATTTTCACCAATAGATGTAATTCAGGAATATATAAGACCTGCAAGATTAGTAGAGAATGGAACTATTGTAACAAAACCTGCATTAAGTGACAGGGAGTATATTAGTTTTAAAGAAATAGGAGAACTGGAAGCATTTAATACAGACGGACTTCGTTCGTTGATCTATACGATGAAACATATTCCGGAGATGAAAGAAAAAACACTTCGTTATCCGGGGCATGTAGATTTGATCATTGCATTAAAGCAAACAGGATTTTTTGATACCAACCCGATAAGGGTTAAAGAATCTGAAATGATACCCCTTGATTTTACTTCTAAGTTATTGGTGAATGAATGGAAGCTGGAGCCGGAAGAGGAAGAATTCACTGTAATGAAAGTTATTTTGAAAAGCGATGATAAAACAGTGGAGTACAGTTTATATGATGAATACGATCCGCAGACAAAAACATCTTCTATGGCAAGAACAACCGGTTATACCTGTACTGCTGCGGTAAATCTTATTGCAAAAGATCTATTCAATGAGAAAGGAGTGTTTCCGCCGGAATTAATTGGCAAGGATAAAACTTGTTTTGACTTTATACTTGAATATCTGAAAGAAAGAAAGGTGATCTGGAAACCCCAGATACATGCACTATAATTTAAGATTTCTTAGTCCCTGAAGGGAGATAAAAACTTACTAAAAAGTAAAAAATACTTTATTGAAGAATATATCAGAATATAAGTGAATGGAAAATCTAAGTTCCCCTTCAGGGGACAGGTTTTTTTTATTCAGCTTCTGCCACCACTTCTTTCACCTCAGGTATCATCCGCTTCATCATGCCCTCAATACCTGCCTTTAAAGTAATCATCGATGAAGGACATCCGCTACAACTTCCCTGCATGGCAAGATTAACAGTGCCTGCTTCATAACTTCTGAATTGTATAGCGCCACCATCCATTTCTACAGCAGGACGAACATAATTATCTAATAATTCTTTGATACGCTTAACAATATCATCATCATCGGCTGATACTTCATTGGTACTGGTTTGTTTTACAGCAGCTAATTCTTCTTCATTAATTACCACTTTACCTTCTTCCAGGTAGTCTTTCAAAAACTGACGGATAGATGGAATTACATCTTGCCAATCTTCTGTATCATTTGTTTTAGTAAGTGTAACAAAGTTGCTGGCAATAAAAACTGCCTTGATAAATGGAAACCCAAATAACTCAGTTGCCAATGGAGATGGTTTTGCACTTTCCATATCCGGAAAATCAATGCTCTTGCCCGGATACAAAAGTTTATTCGCCACAAACTTCATTGTTTCGGGATTTGGCGTCATCTCCGTATAAATGCTGATAATTGGATTACCTGTCTTGATCATAACTCACTTGTTTTTATTACATTCTATAAAAATAGTAGAACGTTGTACAAAAATAACAACAAAATTCAGGTAATGTTTACGAATGAAGGAATCTAGATGGCCAAGGGTTTATAGTGGCTTATTCCTTGAATTTTCCAGTCTTTTTCAGGTATCGTATCATTATGTAAACCAATAGCAAAAAGCCTAATATGATTCCTATTAATATATTTCTGAATTTTTGATCATTGCCTGTAATTTCAGGATAATTCAATAAAAGAATCAGAGTAATACCTATCAGCCAGATAAACTGTGTAGTATGTTCTTTTAAGATCCAGCGTTTCCAGTTGAAGGCCATACTTCCGAATGTTTTTCCTATTCCTTTCAGATTAGGAAACCAACGATTTACTTTTTTACAGTACTCGTCAAATCCGGGGCCGAATTTTCCACGAAGAAAATTTTCTTCTGCCAATACAATGGCCTGGTAAATAAATAAGAAGATTGGAATTACGATGGCTACATAAACCAACGAGTTAGCCAGTATACCCACACCCAACAGCATCAATATGTTCCCAACATATAAGGGATTGCGGCAGTGATTAAAAATACCTTCTGTTACCAAACCTTCTGCATAGGGTTTACCTTCTTTACCCCCACGAACGATATAGGCAAGCCCGATCGTTAACCCACGGATCAACTGTCCCAGGCAGGTAATAAATAATCCGATACTTATTGGCCAGATATAATAGCAGCTACCAAATTGTTCAGAAGAGAACAAAGGCCACGACGGAATAAACAGTGCTGCATAAAAAAGGATAAAAATCCAATTGCGGTATTTAAAAAAGAAATTGCCGATACTAACCATTACTTATTTTTTAACTGCTATAAGGCCGGCGAAGTTATACCATTTGAAAAATACTTCACAATGAGCAAATCCTTTATCCCTTAGCAAAGTAATATTCTCACTTAGTTTATAAGGTACCAGCACATTTTCCAACGCCTCTCTTTTTTGAGAGATCTCCATTTCACTATAACTGTTACGACGCTTATAATTATAGTAGTAATTAATAAAATCACGGTTGAATGAATTTTCTTCTGCAAGGATCTTTTCCACCAATATGAGTACACCGCCGGGATTCAAACCATTATAAATATCTCTTAATACCTGTTCTCTATAAATAGGTCGTACAAACTGAAGTGTTAAACACAATACAACTACAGATGCATTTTCAATTTTCACTCCTTGCCCAAGGTCTGCACATCGTAATTCATAAGGTCGGGAAAATCCCAACTCCATCAACTTGGACTTACATTTGTCCAGCATTTCCTGAGAATCGTCTACTCCAATGAATTTTATATTTTGATCGACCATTGTATTCATACCGATCATAGTAGTACCGGTAGAACAGCCAAGATCATAAACATCAGAACCTTCTTTGGCATGATCAGTAGCCAGCTCAGCCATCATACGCTGAATTTCTCCATAATAAGGTACTGAACGATTCACCATATCATCAAAAACCTTAGCAACGTTGGCACCAAATTTAAAGTCGCTTGCTTTTTGAATCTCTTCTCTGAAAACTTCATCTTTGCCCATAAACTTATTTTAAGAGCACAAAGTAAGTGTATTTACAAAGGAATGAACTATCAGAGGGGTATAAACATTATAATAAAATGAAAAAGATTTATCACCTGGGAAATTGTACTACTAACCAGTCCATAATAAAAGAAACCGGCATTGATAAAAAAGGATACCAGCTGCAGGATATTAAATTTGAAAAGATAACTGCATCACAATTAGATGAAATGAAAAAACTGTCCGGAAGCTATGAGTCATTGTTCAGCCGAAGAGCAATGAAGTATAAAGAACTTGGATTAAAGGATAAGAGGCTGGAAGAAAAAGATTATCGCAAGTATATTTTAGACGAATACACTTTTCTTAAAAGACCTGTTGTTATCAGCAACGATAAAATATTCATTGGAAGTGAAAAGAAAACAGTTGAAGCGTTGAAGAATTTTCTTAAGTAGTTTTTAATTGTCCCAATCTTCTTTCTCTGCTTAATACCTTCCAGGTAATTATTAAACTGGTGAGCATAAATATTGCTGCAAGGAAAAACGGGATGCCCGGGAAATAGAATGGAGCTTTATTAGTAGTGAAATATTTAAACAGATTATTCATAATTGGCGGGCCAATAATAATGGTTAAGCTCATGAGGCTGGTTAGTGTGCCCTGTAATTCTCCCTGTTCATTAGATGGTACATGTCCTGCCAGTGTTGCCTGTAAAGAAGGCCCTGCAATTCCACCCAGGCAATAAGGAACTATAATGGCAAACATCATCCATCCTTGTGATGCAAAAGCAAATAGTACGAGGCCTACTGTATAAAATATCAAACCGGTATAAATACTTTTTTCATTACCCAGTTTCGGATTAATGATCCTTGTTAATCCTCCTTGCACTACACCAACCGTTACTCCTACAACTGCCAGAGAGATACCAACCAGTTTTTCTGTCCAGCCGAAACGATAGATCGTAAAAAAACTCCAGTTGGCCTGAACGGCCTGTGCCGCCAGATAAATAAGAAAGAAAGTAAGTGCAAGGCCACCAATACCAGGCCGCTTTCGCAAAAATTGTAATGAACCAAAAGGGTTTGCTCTTTTCCATTCAAAGGGTCGTCGGTTCTCTTTACTCAATGATTCTGGTAAAACAAAAAAACCATACAAAGCATTTAATAAACAAAGACCTGCAGCTGCATAAAAAGGAGCCCTCACTCCAAAATCTGCCAGTAAGCCACCCAATGCAGGACCAATAACAAAGCCTAGTCCGAATGCGGCACCGATCATCCCAAAATTTTTGGCCCTGGTATCAGGAGTACTAATATCGGCAATATAAGCAGCACCAGTTGTAAAACTGGCTCCCGTAAGACCTGCTATGATACGACCTACAAATAACCATCCATAAGTTGGAGCCAAAGCAAGAAAAAGATAATCGATACCAAATCCAAAAAGTGAAATTAACAGAACAGGTCTTCTGCCATATTTATCACTCAGGTTACCGATAACCGGTGCAAATAAAAATTGTGTAATTGCATAGGCTGATAGCAACCAGGCTCCATA
>JAHEMN010000066.1:12906-15373 GCA_024643645.1 Chitinophagaceae bacterium
GAAAGGGAGCTGGCATTATTAAATGTTCGTGTAAAAGATCTAACTGGGCAGGTTGATTTTTTAAAAGCCAATAATAACCAGGCCTTAAAGCAACTGGAAGATCTTTCGGTTATTACTTCAACGCAGGCCGAAAGCATCAAAAAGTCAATGGAGAATATCGGAGCCAAGGATAATTATATCCAAACCTTACAACAGCAAATGGCTAGAAAGGATTCTTTGAATATGGCTTTGGTAATGAACCTGAAAGGAGCTATCGGTAATCTTGATGATAAGGATATCAATATCAAAGTAGATAAAGGAGTGGTGTATGTTGATATATCTGACAAACTATTATTTACAACCGGTAAATATGATGTATCGGAAAATGCCAAAACTGTTTTAGGTAAAGTGGCAACAGTATTAAAAAATCAGCCTGATATTGAATTTATGGTTGAAGGACATACTGATAATGTTCCTTTCCGTGGTGGAAGTGGTTTAGTAAAAGATAATTGGGATTTGAGTGTAAAAAGAGCTACCGCTGTAGTACGTATTTTACAAAATGAATATGGACTTGATCCTGCAAAAATGGCTGCCGCTGGCAGAAGCGAATACAAGCCGGTAGCTGATAATAGCACACCGGAAGGGAAAGCTGCTAATAGAAGAACAAGAATTGTGATCTTACCACAATTGGATCAGTTCTTTAAATTACTTGAGCCTTCAAAAAATTAATTAAATAAATGTTTTTTTATAAATAAAGCCATCTCGAAAGGATGGCTTTATTTATTATTTTGATTTCTTCAAAACCTTCAATATTATTTGGTTTCATTTTATAAATTGATACACAATAAGTTGAACTATAATTATTCTTATTCGTTTAGTCTTTTCTGAATACCTATTTTAGTGCATGCCGTTTAATTTCAATATTTATAGTTCTCTCTTGCTTCCTGCTTTTATACAAGGGGTATTGTTTGCGGGACTTTTATTTTACAGAGGCTGGAAGGAAGAGAAATTGAGTGATAAGTTGTTAGGAGTCCTTTTACTGCTTAATGCTTTTAAGATTGCATCCTGGATGCTTGGTTTTGCCGGCTGGTACGAAACACATAATGGTTTTACAAGTTTCATGTTCTACTTCCCATTCAATAATATTCTATTGATGGGGCCATTGTTATATTTTTATTTCTTAAGCCTGACTAACACAGGCTTTAAGTTTGAGAAAAAGCACTGGAAACATTTTGTATTACCAGCTTTGTGGGTTTTATTAATTGCAGGTAAACTGCTCATTGATTTTATGCTTTACTCACCTTTTCCTGATACCGAGGATACTCAATATGGTACCAAAGGCCCTTTTGCTGAACTGGATAAATCCATTTGGGCCGGTATTATTTCTTATGCAATCTTTTTTTATTACCTCGTCATTACAATCAAAGCTTTTCGGAATTATCAGAAATATGTCATACAAAATTTTTCAGCTACAGAGGAGATCAGATTTTATTGGCTGCGAAATATTCTTTATGCTATCAGTGCAGGAGTAATAGCTATTTTTTTATTTACCATAATAGCATTTTTAAAAAAAGGGGGTACTTCTTATATTTTTAATTGGTATGCCTATCTTTTTTTAGGTGCCGTAACTTATTATCTAAGCATTGAAGGCTATTTTGCAAAACCAAAAGAGGTTAAAAAGTTACACTTCAATGAACCAGCGATAAGTGTTGTTGAAAAAGAAGTATTACCTGAGGTTGAAAGGTGGAAGGAAAAACTGCTTGAGTATATGGAAAAAAATAAACCTTATCTGGAATCTGAATTAACGTTATCTACCTTATCAGATCAGATGAAAACAAATACTTCCTTATTATCAAAGGTTATTAATGATGGTACAGGTAGAAATTTTAATGATTTTATTAATTTTTACAGAGTGGAAGAAGTAATTTCAAAATTAAAAGCAGGGGAACAGAAATCACAAACCTTATTGGGAATTGCATATGATGCCGGATTTAATTCAAAGGCTACTTTTAACCGGTCGTTTAAAAAAATAACAGGAACCAGTCCAAAGGATTGGCTAGAAAATAATAAAAATAAATAATATGAAGTATTTAATTGTATTGCTTTTTTTCGGAGTTACTATGCAGTCAGTTGGTCAATCAAATAGCACTTTGAAAACCAAAAATGCATTGGGAACCTGGATTATAGATCTTCGCCCTACACCAACAAGTGAGCCTTATTTGAAAGAGTTTGTTTTTACTAAAATAAATGAAAAGGAGTTTGAAGGCGAATTTTATGGAACTCCTTTTACCGGCGGACTTTTTAATACAGATTTTGATAAACTGTATTTTGCCTTTACTACAGCCGATCAAAACAATACGTATTTCCATTCAGGATATATTGAAGGAGATAAAATGCAGGCTTTAACCTTTTGTGAAAGCAGAAAGTTTACACTGCCCTGGAAAGGAGAGAAGAAAAAATAACATGCTGATTTTCAGCAAGCGATAAT
>JAHEMN010000205.1 GCA_024643645.1 Chitinophagaceae bacterium
CAGCTCATCAACTTATGGTGATCATCCCGGATTACCTAAGGTAGAAGATAAGATCGGCAGACCTTTATCTCCCTATGCAGTTACTAAATATGTAAATGAGTTGTATGCAAAAGTATACGGCGATTTATATGAACTTGAATTGATCGGCCTGCGGTACTTTAATATTTTCGGTCCCCGGCAAAATCCGAAAGGGCCCTATGCGGCGGTTATCCCATTGTTTGTGGAGGCTTTACTAAATAATACACCTCCGGTTATAAATGGAGATGGTACGCATAGCCGTGATTTTACCTATGTTTCTAATGCAGTTCAGGCGAACTTACTTTCTTTGTTTACAGACGAGAAGGCTGCTCTTAATGAAGTGTATAATATTGCCTGCGGTGAACAGACAAGCCTCAATGAATTATTTACCGGATTAAAAGAAGAAGCAGGTTCGGATCTAACCCCGGTTTACGGACCGGAAAGAACTGGTGATGTGAAACACAGCCTGGCAGATATTGCCAAAGCAAAAAAATTATTAGGCTATAAAATACAAATACCGGTGAAAGAGGGACTGCAAAAAACCTTTCAGTGGTATAAAGAGCAAATTGAAAAGGTATAACAAATTAAGGTTATTGTGTAATGGTCTTAACCTGATCTCATAAATTAATATTTAACTATTCATGAAAATTGCAGTTGTTGGTACAGGTTATGTAGGGTTGGTCAGTGGTACTTGTTTTGCAGAAACAGGAAACCAGGTTACCTGTATAGATATTGATCAAAAAAAAGTTGATCGTTTAGCATCCGGTGAGATCACTATCTATGAGCCCGGATTAGAAAAAATATTTTCCAGGAACCTTAAAGAAAGAAGATTACATTTTACTTCTTCGTTGTCAGAAGGAATAAAAGATGCACAGATCATCTTTTTAGCCTTACCAACTCCTACTGGTGAAAATGGAAGTGCAGATCTGAAATATATTTTAGGTGTTGCTGATGATCTGGGAAAATTATTAACAGTTGGAGATTATAAAGTAATTGTTGATAAAAGTACGGTACCGGTAGGTACGGCAGAAAAAGTAAGAGCGGCAATTCTTGCTTCCGGTTCTGATAAATTGACAGAAAGTTTTGATATAGTAAGCAATCCGGAATTTTTGCGGGAAGGGGCAGCGGTAGAAGATTTTATGAAACCAGACCGGGTTGTAATTGGCACTGATTCTGAAAGAGCTAAGAAAGTAATGCAGCAATTATATGAGCCTTTTGTCAGACAAGGGAATCCCATCATTTTTATGGATGAGAAAAGTGCTGAACTTACCAAGTATGCTGCCAATAGTTTCCTGGCAGTTAAGATCTCTTTTATGAATGAGATCGCTTTATTAAGCGAAAAGTTGGGAGCAGATGTTGATATGGTGCGCAGGGGGATTGGCACCGATTTCAGGATCGGTAAACATTTTTTGTATCCCGGTTTAGGATACGGGGGAAGCTGTTTCCCAAAAGATGTACAGGCACTTTCAGTTTCGGCAAAAGAGGCGGCATACGATTTTAAGATACTCAATGCCGTTATGGAAGTGAATAGATTGCAAAAGGCATTTTTCAATGCAAAGATCAGTCAGTATTACAGTGGTGATCTGAAAGGAAGGAAATTTACTGTTTGGGGATTGGCTTTCAAGCCGAATACAGATGATATTCGTGAAGCTCCGGCATTGGAAGTGATCGCCTTCTTATTAGCCGCAGGTGCCAGTGTTACAGCCTTCGATCCCGAAGCAATGCCCAACGTAAAAAGAGAAACTAAGTTAGCAATAGAATATGCCCCTGATCAATATGCTGCCCTTAAAGATGCTGATGCATTGATCATTTGTACAGAGTGGAATGAATTCCGTACACCGGAGTTTGAAAAAATTGGAGGGCTATTAAAGGCAAAAGTAATTTTTGATGGCCGGAATTTGTATGATACAGCGCATATGGAGGGTAAGGGTTTTTATTATGAGAGTATTGGCCGCAAAATTGTAACCAACTAATTTTTAGATGAAAAAAGTATTGATCACTGGTGCAGCAGGTTTTTTAGGCTCGCATCTTTGTGACCGTTTTATCAAAGAAGGTTATTCGGTTATTGGTATGGATAACCTGATCACCGGAAACCTTAAAAACATTGAGCATTTATTCCCATTAAAGGAATTCAGCTTTTATCATCATGATGTCAGCCGTTTTATACATATTCCTGGCGAACTGGATTATATCCTTCATTTTGCTTCACCTGCCAGCCCCATCGATTATTTAAAAATTCCCATTCAAACATTGAAGGTGGGATCATTAGGCACACATAACTGTCTTGGCCTCGCATTGAACAAGAAAGCCAGAATATTGGTGGCCAGTACCAGTGAAGTATATGGAGATCCGCTGGTACATCCGCAAAATGAGGATTACTGGGGCAATGTAAATCCGGTGGGACCCCGTGGTGTGTATGACGAAGCAAAACGTTTTCAGGAAGCCATGACGATGGCCTATCACACTTATCACGGAGTGGAAACGAGGATCGTTAGGATCTTTAATACTTATGGGCCCCGTATGCGCCTGAATGATGGCAGGGCTTTACCGGCTTTTATCGGTCAGGCACTAAGAGGTGAAGATCTCACTGTTTTCGGAGATGGCAGCCAGACAAGAAGCTTCTGTTATGTGGCCGACCTCGTAGAAGGGATATACCGGTTACTATTAAGTGATTATAGTCAGCCGGTTAATATTGGTAATCCTGACGAGATCAGTTTGCTCGATTTTGCCAAAGAGATCATTCAGTTGACCGGCTCAAAGCAAAAGATTGTCTTTCGGCCATTACCTGCCGATGATCCCAAACAGCGGCAACCGGATATTACCCGTGCTAAAGAAATACTGGGTTGGGCTCCAACGATCAACAGGGCTGAAGGATTAAAGATCACTTATGAGTATTTCAGATCTTTGCCCGAAGAGGAATTAAAGAAAGAGCATCTTGTATTTGCAAATAAGAAAGGAAATGGAATGAGTAAATAGGATAAAAGCAGATTGAATTGACTTTGATAGTGAATTATTTTGTACATGATACGGCTGTTATAGATGAAGGTTGTGAGATCGGGGAAGGAACAAAGGTCTGGCACTTCAGTCATTTAATGAGTGGCTGCAAGATCGGTGAGCATTGTACCATCGGCCAAAATGTGATGATCGCCTCCAATGTTATACTGGGGAATAATGTAAAAGTGCAAAATAATGTATCGGTATATGAAGGTGTGCAATGCGAAGATGATGTCTTCCTGGGCCCTTCTATGGTATTTACGAATGTGATGAATCCCCGAAGTGCGGTTAACCGGAAAAGTGAATTCATTCAAACTTTTGTCAGAAAGGGAGCTACTGTTGGTGCCAATGCCACTATTATTTGTGGGAATGAGATAGGAGAGTTCGCCTTTATAGGTGCAGGCGCAGTGATTACTGAACCTGTTCCTGCATATGCATTGTATACCGGTAATCCGGGAAAACAAAAAGGATGGATGAGTGAGTTCGGACATAAACTGAATTTTGATGAAACAGGAAGGGCTGTTTGTCACGAAAGCGGACAGCAATATCAGTTCACTGGTGATAAAGTGAAACGGATCAGTTGAATATGAAAAATTTTGCACTTATTGGTGTTGGCGGGTATATAGCACCCAAGCATTTACAGGCGATCAAAGAAACCGGTAACAGGCTTGTTGCGGCATTGGATATTCATGATTCAGTGGGAATATTAGATAGTTATTTTCCCGATACTGTTTTTTTTACGGATGCTGACGCATTCATAAATTATATAAACGAACAACAGGTTGCGGGTAATAGGATCGATTACCTGACTGTCTGTTCTCCAAATCATCTGCATGAAGAGCATATAATAATGGGATTGGAGGCAGGGCTTGATGTCATTTGTGAAAAGCCGGTGGCGTTGTATCCGGAAAGTATACAACGTATTAAAAAAGCGGAACAGCAGACAGGTAAAAAAGTGTATACGATAATGCAGCTTCGGTTGCATCCGGCCATTCAGGCATTGGAGCAAAAGATCAGAAATGCAGGCT
>JAHEMN010000206.1 GCA_024643645.1 Chitinophagaceae bacterium
TCATTGTTCAATCCTCTTTGTGATAGTTCTTCTTTTACTTTTTCTAATCCGATTTTATCCAGTTTGTCAATGGCAATAGTAATGTCCATCATCTTATCAGCACCACCGCAAATTTCAGCCAGCGCAGTTAATATTTTACGATGATTGATTTTTAGTTCATATTCTTTTAAACCGAGTTTAGTAAATACCTGGTGATAGATGCTGGTTAATTCCACTTCATTCAATAAAGCATTGCTTCCCACCACATCTGCATCACATTGATAGAACTCCCGGTACCTGCCTTTTTGAGGTCGGTCTGCTCTCCAGACAGGCTGAATCTGGTAACGTTTAAATGGAAAAGTTAGTTGGTTATGATTCATTGCCACATATCGGGCAAAAGGAATGGTAAGATCATATTTCAATGCTCTTTCAGTAATGCCTTTTACGTTTTTTCCTTGCAGTACTTTTTCAAAGTCTTCTCTTATTTGTTTTTCTTTTTCTTTATTATCAAGACCATTATTCAATATTTTAAAGATCAGTTTATCTCCTTCCTCACCATATTTACCCATTAGTGTATCCAGGTTTTCCATTGCAGGTGTTTCAAGCGGCTGAAATCCATACAACTCAAATACATTTTTAATGATATTTAAGATGTAGTTTCTTTTACGAACCACTTCTGGCCCAAAATCTCTGGTTCCTTGTGGTAAAGATGGTTTGCTCATTGCAGTTATTTAGGTTGTTCCTGTTTTTTTGTTTTATATGCAGGAGCATAATTGTTAATGATTGCATCACAGGCTTTATCGATCAGGTCATATACTTCATGATATCCCGGTTCAGCTCCAAAATAAGGATCTGAAACACTCATATCTTCTCCGGGGTATAATTCATTCAATAACAGATCAGCTTTTTCGGGTTTGAAATTGTCTTTCGCTATCCTTCTTATTTCATCTAGTACATCATCAGCTAAAGCATAAATTTTGTCATACACTATAAAATCATTTGCAACAAATTTCCTGGCTCTTTGATGACTGATATCTATACCATTTAATTTTGCAACCTTCTGTGATAATTGATGTGGTGCATCACCGGTATGATAACTATTGGTTCCGGCACTTTCAATACTCCAGGATAAGCCGGCTTTAAATGCTTTTTCCTGAAGTATACCTTCCGCCAATGGGCTTCTACAAATATTACCTAAACAAACCATCAGGATCTTCATTTGGCAAATATAGTTATGAGAAGTGGCTTATTATTATCCCCCCGGGTACTTCATTACAAAACACTATCGTTGCATAATTTATTCAATTTCTTGGCAGCCTTTTTATGGATTGCTATTTCATAGTGCATCTAATAAGTGTAATTCAAAATAATACAGAAGAACTTTTTATAAAAGGATGAAGTGAGAAGTAATAAAAAAGAATAGAAATTATTTTTAATTGAAATGAATACTCAATATGATTTTTTTATAAGGATTTATTTAAAGTGGTGTATTCAGATAATTTCAAAAAAAATAGTTCAGATCAGGTTTAAAATAATAGGATTTAGTTGAATTTAATAAAACAGAGGATTATATAGCTTTTTATTTGATAATGAGAGAGTAAGAAAGGGTTTAGGAATGCAAGAATGTGCAGGATTTTAAAAAATACAGATGTATTCATATAGACTTTTAACTTTCTGTCATATTTATTAAGGTAAAAGGGCAAAAATTCAATATTTTTCCAGTTCCTAATTTTTTTATTTAATGTTGGAAGATTACGAAAGGGAAAAGCGGAAAAGAACAGCTTCAATGAAGTCCATAATGGACTATGGGATGGGATTTGTTATTTTGATTATAGGCTTATTTTTTTTCTTACGGGAGTATTTTGGAAAAATTTCTTTAAATGAAAAATTTCCACCCGATAGTATCGATAAATTATTTGGAGGTTTTTGTATTATTTATGGCGGATGGAGAATTTACAGGGGTTTTAAGAAAAAATATTTCAAATGATTTTGTACCGTTCTATGTTAAATAAGTTCTTTTACATTTTATTAGTCGCTTTGCTCACACTAAGTTGCAAGTCATATAAGGAGCAACAAGACAAACTGCCTGATACACCCTATCGGGGATCAATAAATATTAGTGTAGATGAATCATTTCAACCTGTCGTTGATGAATTTATACAGGTGTATGAGTCGAATAATCCTGGTACTAAGATCAATGTTACCTATAAACCGGAAGCAGAGTGTTTAAAAGATCTATTGAATGATAGTATACGGATGGTTATTGTAACCCGTAAGTATACTGAAGAGGAAAAAGACCTGATTATTGATTCTTTGAATGTGGGGCCAAGAAGTATGACAGTTGCCAGGGATGGAATATCATTAATAGTACATCCTTCATCAAGCGATACTTTATTTACGATGAAAGACGTAAAAGAGATACTAACCGGGAAATTTAGCAAAAATTTAATTCCGGTTTTTGATGGGGTAAAAGCAACCAGTACGGTACGTTTTATCATCGATTCAGTGCTACGTGGCGATTCTTTGACACCCAAAGCAATGGCAGCCAGGAGTAGTAAAGAGGTTATTGATTTTGTATCTAATAATCCGGGAACGGTGGGGTTTATTGGGGTTAGTTGGATCGGTAACCCGGAAGATAAGATGCAATTGAGTTTTTTGAAAAAGGTAACAGTGGCTAATATTGAAAGCACAGATAGGCCAGGATCCTATGTTAAAGCTTACCAGGCAAACATTTATGCTAAGCGATATCCAATGGTACGGGATTTGATTTATATATTAAAAGAAAGTTACAGAGGACTAGGTACTGGATTTGCCAATTTTATGAGCGGAGAAATAGGACAAATAATTTTTAAAAGGGCATATCTGGCACCGGCACAAAAAAACCTCACAATAAGACCAGTGAGGCTAAATGAATAAAAAATAAGAGTTATTATATATTTACAAACAAAAAAGAAGAAGAAAATGAAGAAAACCACAATTACTTTTTTTACAGCCTGTTTGGTTTTTATATCAGGTATTAATGCACAAAGCATTGAAGAAGGGAAAAATCACCTTAATTCAGGCAGAATTGAAAGTGCAATCGGTGTTTTTGAAAAAATGCTGGCCATCAATCCTAATAATATTGAAGCTACTTATTGGCTCGGTCAGGCAATCCTTGAATCTGAGGAAATTGCTGGTGCCAGAATAAAGGCTACAAAAGAATTATATCAAAAAGGATTACAAAGCAGTGCAAATGCTCCTTTGTTGTTAATTGGTATGGGGCATGTTGATCTGTTGGAAAATAATAACAGTCAAGCCAGGCAAAAATTTGAAACAGCATTGGAAATGGTAAAAACCAGGAAAGGGTACGATCCTGATATGCTGACTGCTGTTGGCAGAGCTAATGTAGATGCCAAGTCTGGAGATTATAAGTATGCCATTGAGAAACTTGATATGGCAACTGATAAAGGTAAAGATCCGGATACCTATGTACAATTAGGTGATGCGTATAGAAAATACGGAAAAGGTGAAGGTGGAGGTGATGCATACAAGAGCTATAACAAAGCATTGGAAATAAATCCGAATTATGGCCCGGCTTATTTGAGTTTGGCTAAAATATTTGAATCTCAAAAGAACTGGAGTTTGGTTTTAAAGAACCTGGTTGAGTCTGTGGTAAGGGATCCGACATTCTCTATCGGTTATTATGAATTATTCTATTATCATTTTTTCAGAGGTGATTTTAAAGAAGCAGAAGAGCAACTTCAAAAATATATTGAGTCCAAAAAGCCAGTAACAGATATACAGGATCAATACCTGTATGCACAGCTTTGTTGGGCAAGAAAAGATTTCAATTGTGCTATCTCAAAAGCAGAAAATGTTGTTAATGCATTAGGTGCTCTTACCAAGCCTAAAGTTTATCGTTTGTTGGCAGATGCTTGTTATCAAAACGGAGATTTTGAAAAAGGAAAAAAATATAGTGATATGTTTTTTGCAAAGAAGAATCCTGATGATATAATTCTTCCTGATTATGAAGTGAAAGCTTTACT
>JAHEMN010000067.1:0-3766 GCA_024643645.1 Chitinophagaceae bacterium
GGATGTAGAGTTGGTTTACATTCAATGCCATCAGGGAAATCAAGAAATTGATGATCTGAGGCCTTTAACTCATTTTTATTAATACTGATCAGAAGTGATGTATTGTCAATTGCATTACTATTGTTAAGATCTTTAAATACAAAATATACAAACACAGCCAGCAACAGAAAACATACTGTAATTGCAAACAAAGCGGAGTAGGGGAATAAAAACCATGTAACTAATATTGCAGAAAGAAAAGAGAAAAGTCTTTTCCAGGTCAGTGTTCTTTTATTGTGTTGAAGTTTTTTTAAGTCTTTTTTAAGATTTTCTAATCTTAGTAAATAACTTTCTTTAGGGTTTTCAGCCGTCATGGAATAAAGCTAATTGTTTCCTTTCTTTTTTAGCAAAATGTGTTGCCTAAAGATGTGGAAATTCATTAATTTTGTATGTTGCTGTTATCATTTAAAGCAAGATGAATTTTTTGGGGGTGCTTGGTTTTGACAGCGTAGATCTTTGGAAGTGTAAGCATGTACTGCGTTGCGTAATTAGCAGTTTAATCAGAATACGAAAACTATAAATGGCAATACACAGTATGCCATGGCTGCCTAATCAGTGATTAAGTAGTCATATGGGCCGCCGGGCAGGTTGTTCTGTTACCACGCCCCGCCGCCGACTCAAAAACAAAACAGAATGCTGCAATCATAGGCTGTGCCGGTTGCTTAAGACCATTCAGCTAAGGAATTAATCGGTTGTCTTTTTCCAGTTGGTTCCCGACATAACAAAATTGAATAAACATGTAGAAAGCTTTTGAAGAATATGTTTGGACAGGGGTTCGACTCCCCTCACCTCCACTTTTAAAACTGCATCAGCAGTTTTTTTAGTTTTAACAGGATATTTTATTACAATTTGTACTCAATCAAAATCATTAAATTACAAATGCACTAGTGATATCAATATCTTACTCACCCTATTATAATTTAATATTTAATGATCAATGGATTTTAGCAACATTCCTTCATATAGCAACATAAAATTCAGAATGGAACAAACCATGCGTTGGTATGGTCCCAATGATCCTGTTTCACTGGCAGATATAAAACAAGCAGGATGTAGTGGTAT
Source organism: Chitinophagaceae bacterium (assembly GCA_024643645.1). Lineage (GTDB taxonomy): Bacteria > Bacteroidota > Bacteroidia > Chitinophagales > Chitinophagaceae > JJ008. Next base: position 1,102 of record JAHEMN010000067.1, read on the forward strand.
TGTTACCGCATTACATCATATCAGGAACGGCGATGTTTGGACGATTGAGGAGATCAAACTGCGTAGGGAACAAATAGAAAAATCAGGGTTAAAATGGAGCGTTGTAGAAAGCGTACCTGTACATGAATCCATTAAAACACAAAAAGCAGGATTTGAAAAATACATCGAGAACTATAAATTAAGCTTACAGAATCTCGCAGCATGCGGTATTAAAATTGTTACATATAATTTCATGCCGGTATTGGACTGGACAAGAACGGATCTGAATTTTGAAGTAGCTGATGGGTCAAAAGCATTGCGTTTCGAAATGGCAGCATTTGCAGCATTTGATCTTTACATTTTAAAAAGGGAAGGGGCAGAAAAAGATTATGATGGCGTTACATTGATCAACGCAAAAAACAAATTTGAGTCACTGAATGATGCGGAGAAATTATTACTTCAACGAAATATTATTGCAGGGCTTCCCGGAAGTGAAGAGAGTTTTACCATTGAACAATTTCAATTGGCATTGCAAGAGTATAAGGATATTGACAGAGATAAATTACAAAAACATTTAATCTATTTTTTAAAAGAAATCATACCTGTAGCAGAAGCAGCCGGAATTGTCATGTCTCTTCATCCAGATGACCCTCCTTTTTCAGTTTTGGGATTGCCAAGAGTGGTAAGTATTACAAAAGATCTGGAGGCCTTAATAGAAGCAGTTCCGTCACTTTCAAACGGGTTTTGTTTTTGTACTGGTTCATTTGGCGTAATAGCCAGTAACAATTTGCCGGATATGGTCAAAAGGTTTGGTAACAGAATTCATTTTATCCATCTGCGAAGTACAAGGAGGAATGAGTTCGGAGATTTTTATGAGGACAATCACCTGGAAGGAGATGTTGACATGTATGCTGTAATAAAGGAACTGGTAATGACCATGCAAAAAAGAAAATGTTCAATACCTGTAAGACCAGACCACGGGCATCAGATGCTGGATGATCTTCATAAGAAAACTAATCCCGGCTATTCAGCAATAGGTCGTTTACGAGGTATCGCCGAAATAAGAGGAGTTGAGCTGGGAATTTTAAGAAGCCTATTGGAAATGGAGCAATAAGATCATTTTTCTTATGAAAAAAATTTCTAAATTCGATTAAGTACTTACACTTAAATCCGGAATTCATTTTTTATGATTAAGAAATTCAGTCATTCCTTTATTGTATATAATTAAGGGTTACTATTTTATAAATATCATTATAGAAAAAATAAATAATGGGACCAATAACAATACTACTGGTAGATGATCACAAATTGATAAGGGAATCATGGGCTTTTATTCTGAATGATGATCCAAGATTTAAAGTGATAGGTGATACTGATAATGTTGATGAAGCAGTAGAATTTACCCGGGGAGAAAATCCAGACATTGTATTAATGGATATTAACATGACTCCTGTTAATGGATTTGATGCAACAAAACTTGTCCGGAAATATTCACCAACTACAAAAGTTATCGGTATATCGATGCATAGTATGCCGGCGTATGCTCGTAAAATGTTACAAATGGGTGCAATGGGTTATGTAACAAAAAATTCATCTAAAAATGAATTAATGACTGCCATTGTAGAAGTAAATGATGGGAAAAAATATATATGTGAAGAAATAAAAAACATATTGGCTCAGCAGGAATTAGAAGAAAACGGGGATAAAAATGATTTGAATTCTTTATCCCGTAGAGAGCTGGATATTGTTAAATTAATAAAAGATGGTTTATCATCTAAAGAGATCGCATTAAAACTGGATATTTCCATTAAAACAGTAGAAGTGCATCGATATAATATTCTTAAGAAGCTTAACCTGAAAAATACAGCAGCACTTGTAAATTTTATTAATACTCAAGGCTTGTAAATAAAATTAGTATTCAGAAACTTCTTCGATCATATTTTATGTCTATTATCCAGAATTGCGATTACATCATTTAATGTATGTTCCTTAGCTTGTAATAATACCAGGTAATGAAATAATAGATCAGCAGCTTCGCCTAAAAATTTTTCTTTATCATCATCTTTACTTTCAATTACTAGTTCTACTGCTTCTTCACCTACTTTTTGAGCAATTTTATTAATGCCTTTTGAAAACAGGGAAGATGTATAAGATTTTTCGATCGGGTTTAGTTTTCTTTGAGAGATGATCTCTTCAAGCTTGTTTAAGCTGAATTTTGGATTAGTTTCTTTGAAACAAGTATCTGAGCCAGTATGACAAACAGGTCCGGCTGGTTCTGCTTTTATTAATATTGTATCATTGTCACAGTCAAATAATATATCTTTTACTGTTAGATAATTTTCAGAAGTTTCTCCTTTGGTCCAAAGTCGTTGCTTACCTCGACTGAAGAAAGTAACTTTCCCTTCAGCTTTGGTTTTGATAAATGCCTCTTCATTCATAAAGCCAAGCATTAAAACTATCAGCGTTGCATTATCCTGTACAATTACAGGAACTAATCCATCCGTATATTTTGAAAATTCTGGTATCATAATCTTACTGGTATTGATTGGGTTGCTAAATATTTTTTAAGAGCAGGAATTGCGATTTCTGAAAAATGAAAGATACTGGCTGCTAATGCAGCATCAGCACTTCCTTTTTTAAATACTTCATCAAAGTGTTGCATGGTGCCGGCACCACCGGATGCAAT
>JAHEMN010000067.1:3866-15185 GCA_024643645.1 Chitinophagaceae bacterium
TCACTAATAATTTTTTTATAGAGATCAATTGCAGGGCCTTTAAGCAGGCCATCTTTTTCTATATCTGTACAAAAAAATTGCTTTACACCCTTCAGTTTATATTTACCGATCAGATCAAACAAGCTAACAGTTGTAGTTTCTGTCCATCCTTTTATAACTATTAGTTCGTTCATTACATCTGCACCAATGATGAATTTTTCTGCACCATAAGCTAAAAGCCATCCTGTGAAGGTATGTTCGTCTTTCACAGCTATACTACCTATGGAAGCGAAGGTGGCGCCGGAATTAAAAGTTATTTCAAGATTTTTTTCTGTACTGATTCCTCCGCTGAAATCAATTACGAGGTTTGTCTTACCAGCAATTTTTTCCAGTACTTTCCAGTTTTTAACATCACCAGCTTTTGCTCCATCCAGATCTACAAGATGTAAACGCTGCAACCCGGCATCTTCAAATTGTAAGGCTACCTCAACCGGGTCTTCATTATAAATCTTTTTTTGACTATAATCACCTTTAGTAAGTCTCACACATTTTCCATCAATTATATCAATAGCAGGTATTATTATCATTTTAAAGGGCTAAAAAGTTTTTCAATATTTTTTCACCGATAGCAGCACTTTTCTCCGGATGAAATTGTACACCATAAAAGTTTTTGTGTTGCAAAGCAGAGCTATAAGGAATTATATAATTTGTACTTCCAATTGAAAGGTCAGCTTCTTCAGCATAATAGCCATGTACAAAGTAACAGTAGCTATTCTCAGGAATTCCAATAAAAAGGTTTGATCGCAGATCATAAATTGTATTCCAACCGATTTGAGGCACTTTAAATTCGTTATTAGCTGGTTTGAATTTCCTGACCATTACATTTTCGAAAACATTTAGACATTTTGTTTTGTTTTCTTCTGAGAAATTACAAAGTAATTGCATACCAAGGCAGATACCTAGTACTGGCTGAGTGAGGGTAGTAATTAATTTGTCAAGATTCCTCTCATTAAGATATTGCATCGCTGAACTTGCTTCACCTACTCCCGGAAATATTACTTTATCTGCTGTACTGATTTTTTCTGCATCATCTGTAACGATAGCTTCAATCCCGATTCTTTCCAATGCAAATAAAACAGATTGGATATTTCCGGCATTATATTTTATAATGACAATATTCATTAAAGTGTTCCTTTTGTACTTGGTAACTCCATATTTTCACTGTCTCTTTTTATCGCCTTTTTAATTGATTTAGCTAAAGCTTTAAAAATGGATTCGATTTTATGATGTTCGTTTTCTCCTTCAGCTTTAATATTCAGGTTGCTTTTTGAAGCATCGGAAAATGATTTAAAAAAATGATAAAACATTTCTGTGGGAACGTCTCCAATCTTTTCTCTTTTAAAAGTTGCATCCCAAACCAACCAGTTTCTTCCACCAAAATCAATAGCAACTTGTGCCAGACAATCATCCATTGGTAATGTAAAGCCATATCTTTCAATTCCTTTTTTATCACCTAATGCTTTATAAAAGGCTTCTCCCAATGCTATAGCTGTATCTTCAATAGTATGATGTTCGTCGATCTGCAGGTCACCCAATGTTTTTAAAGTGATATCTATACCACTATGGCGGCTTAGCTGATCAAGCATATGGTTGAAAAAATTCAGGCCTGTATCAATTGATGCTTTGCCTTTGCCATCCAGGTTCAGGCTTATTTTTATTTTTGTTTCATTCGTGTTACGTTCATGTTCAATTATACGCTGACCTAAGCGAAGAAACTCATAAATATCTTTCCAGAAAGTTGTTTCTACTTCAATTGTTTCTTCAAACCCGGTAACATCATTTTTTATCTCATCAGCACCTAAAGCAGGATCATTATTTAACCAGATCGCTTTGCAACCCAAATTTTTCGCCAATTGTATATCCGTAACCCTATCACCGATCACAAATGAATTTTTTAAGTCATAAGTTGTATCATCAAGGTATTTTGTTAGTAAACCGGTTGCTGGTTTTCGGGTAGGTGCATTCTCTTTCGCAAATGTTTTATCAATTAATATATCAGCAAATTCAACTCCTTCGTTGTTAAATGATCTGATGATGAAATCCTGTATGGGTGTAAAAGATGTTTCAGGGTATGAAGCAGTTCCTAAACCATCCTGGTTACTAACCATCACCAGTTCAAAATCAAGTTCTTTAGCGATCTTTCTCATCCATGTAAACATATCAGGATAGAATTCTAATTTGTCAAATGAATCAATCTGGTAGGATGGAGGAGCTTCTTTGATCAGTGTTCCGTCACGGTCTATAAATAATACTTTTTTCATTTTGTATAGTCATTGAGTGAGCTAACTAATTTTTTATTTTCTTCAGGTGTGCCAATAGTTATTCGCAAGCAATCATCACATAAAATTACTTTTGATCTGTCTCTTACAATTATACCTTTCTGTGAAAGGTATTCGTATATCATTCGGGCATCATTCATTTTTACCAGAATAAAGTTGGCATCTGAAGGATAGATGATGATCGAAAATTCTAATTTATTTATTTCTTCAATCAGCCAGTTTTTTTGTTCTGCTGTTGTTTTGGTCCAGTTATTAATACTTGAAATATTATTCAATGCTTCAATAGCTAATTGTTGCGTTGCAGTATTAATATTGTAAGGGTATTTTACTTTGTTAAAATAATCGATGATTGGTTTGCCGGCGAATGCCATGCCCAATCGAAGTCCGGCCAGTCCCCATGCTTTTGATAATGTTTGAAGGATTACAAGATTCGGATACTCTGTCAATTCCTGAATGAATGTTTTTTGCTTTGCAAAATTGATGTAGGCCTCATCAATTATTACCAGGCCATCGAAATTATTCAGTAATATTTCAATATCATTTCTATTGATACTGTTGCCTGTTGGATTATTTGGAGAACATACAAAAATGAGTTTTGTATTAATATCTATTGCAGTTTCAATTTTTTCAAGATCAATTTGGAAATTTTCCAGCAGTGGTATTTTTTTAATAGCAATATCATTCATTTCCGCACATACTTCATACATTCCATATGTAGGGGGAAATATCAGAACATTATCTCTTCCCGGAGTGCAAAAAATGCGAAATAGCAGATCAATCGCTTCATCACTGCCGTTACCTAAAAAAATATTTTCAGCAGGAACACCTTTTATGCTACTTAATTTCTCTTTTAATTCCCATTGTAAAGGATCAGGATAGCGGTGATAATTTACTGGTAAAGGTGAGCCAAATGCGTTTTCATTTGCATCCAAATAAATATTGGCATTGCCTTTAAATTCATGACGGGCTGAAGAATATGCCGTCATTTTTTTAATATTATCCCTGACTAAATTTTCTAAATTGAATTCCATTACTATTATTTTAATCGTATGCCAATTGCATTTTTATGAGCTGCTAAACCTTCTGCTTCTGCCATTTTCATTACTGTTTCACTTATGTTAACAAGTCCTTCTTTTGTAAGCTCCTGGTATGTTATTTTCTTAACGAAGCTATCTACAGAAACACCACTATACATTGCAGCATATCCGTTGGTGGGCAATGTATGGTTAGTACCACTTGCATAATCACCAGCACTTTCCGGTGAGTAATTTCCTATAAATACGGAGCCGGCTGTTGAAATGTTTTGGGCAATTTCGTTTGCATTCTCACAGGCAATTATCAAATGTTCCGGGGCATAAAGATCAGATAGCTCTATGGCATCTGATATATTTTTCACTAAGATCAGTTTGCTGTTTTTTAATGCTTCATTTGCTATTTTCTTTCTTGGTAAATTATTTAATTGATCTTTAATTGCAGTAATTACTTTTCCTGATAAAGGCTCATTATTTGTAATTAAAATTACCTGGGAATCCGGGCCATGTTCTGCTTGTGACAAAAGATCTGCTGCAACAAACTCAGGATTGGCAGTCTCATCAGCGATAATTAAAACTTCTGACGGACCTGCAGGCATATCAATTGCAACTCCATATTGCTGTGCCAGCTTTTTGGCAAAAGTTACATATTGGTTACCGGGTCCGAATAATTTAAATACACCGGGAATAGTTTTTGTTCCAAATGTCATTGCAGCGATTGCCTGTGCCCCACCAACTTTATAAATATTTTTAATGCCGCATAGTTGCGCAGCAAATAAAATTGCAGGATGAACTTTTCCTTTTTTATCAGGTGGAGTACATAAAACAATCTCTTTGCAACCTGCAATTTGTGCCGGAATACCTAACATTAATACAGTAGAAAAGAGTGGGGCAGTACCTCCCGGAATATATAATCCAACTTTATTAATTCCTTTTGATTGCCTCCAGCAAGTAATGCCGGGCATCGTTTCGATCTTCTTTAATTCTTCTTTTTGTGAATTATGAAATGTTTCGATATTATTTTTTGCTTGCAGAATAGCTTCCTGCAAAGCAGGCTCAATCAAATCTTTTGCCAGTGCAATTTCTTTTTCGGTTACTGCAATGTGCTTAATTTTTAGTCCGTCAATTTTCCGGGTATAATTGTAAATAGCTTTATCTCCCTGCGTCATTACTTTTTGCATAATCTTCCAGACCTTTTTTTCTATTGAAATATGGTCTGCCACCGGCCTTTCAATAATTTCAGCCCATAATTTTTTATCCGGATATTTATATTCCTTCATCATATGATCATTTTTTCAATTGGTATAACCAGAATACCCTGAGCTCCATTTTGTTTTAATTGTTCAATAACATTCCAAAAGTCACTTTCGTTTATTACCGAATGCACAGAACTCCAGTTTTTTTCTGCAAGTGGTAAAATTGTCGGGCTTTTCATACCTGGCAATAACTTACAGATGATATCAAGTTTATCGTTAGGTGCATTTAATAGAACATACTTGTTGTTTTTTGCTTTTTTAACTGATTGTAATCTGAATTGCAGACTTTCAAGTATTAACTTCTTTTCATCCGCCAGCTTTTTGTTACTTATCAGCACTGCTTCAGAATTCAATATTGTTTCTATTTCTGTTAATTCATTTGTGAAAAGTGTACTACCGGAGCTTACCAGATCGCAGATGGCATCTGCCAACCCAATTTTAGGTGCTATTTCAACGGATCCACTGATCTCATGTATTAATGCCGAAATGTTTTTTTCTTTTAAATAGTTGGTCAGGATCAAAGGGTAACTGGTTGCGATCTTTTTATCTCTTAGATCTGCAATTGATCTTAATTCTCCATTTTTGGGTACTGCAATCGATAAACGGCATTTCCCAAAGCCTAATTTTTCAATAGTATCTACTTCTTTATTTTTTTCTTGTACTACATTTTCTCCAACAAATCCTATATCTGCTACTGAGTCCTGTACATACTCTGGAATATCATCATCCCGTAGAAAAAAAACTTCAATCGGAAAATTGTTAGCAGTAACCCTTAAATGGTTATTGCCATTGCTGATCTCAATGCCACACTCTTTTAATAATTTCATTGAGCCATCATAAAGGCGGCCCGATTTCTGAACTGCAATCCGTAATCTTTCTTTCATAATTTATTATTTAAAATAAAAAGGGCTTACCGTTAAGTAAGCCCTTGATTATGTTTATTACATAATATCCTCATGGCCTACTCTGATGGAGTAAGAAATGATGATGATTATGTGTGTAATTGTTCATGTTGTAAAACAAAAATAGTGAAATTAAGTTATAAACAATTTCACTATTGAAATAAATAATTAATAAGTTGTAATTAGTTTATTGCTAAACCAAGATTCAAATAATAATTATACTTTAGTTTTATAATAATTTAACCTCTGAATTTAGAACTGTACTGTGGATTACCAGGACAGCCATATTTCTGAGTGGAGCATGCCGTTAATACAAAGATCAATGTCAGTATTAACAATGCAGATAGTATTTTGTTCTTCATTTTCAAGGATGTTTGAGAATTAAACGGAAAAGTCATTCAATTATTTTATGGCTGTAAAGATAGTCAGACTTTTGATTTATTTCCGAACGGTTAATATACCTTTTTTAAAAATCAGTAAATTGTATAAACTATTGATTATCTTTGCTTCATAGCAGTTGCAAATCTTCAATTCGAAACCAATATATCTTACAATCTATTAACTTTACCTCTTCTGGATTTTTTAAAGAAGAGAAATTACCAACTGATGTTACAATTAAAAAAGCCCCTAGCCATTATTGACCTTGAAACTACCGGTGTAAACCCGGGTACAGACCGTATAGTCGAAATTGCGATTGTAAAGATCTTACCTGATGGTGCCCGTAGTGTAAAATGTAAACGTATAAATCCAGGTATTCCTATACCTAAGAGTTCAAGTGATATACATGGCATTACAGATGAAATGGTTAAAGATGAACCTACTTTTAAGCAGCTGGCACAGGAATTCAAACAAATGCTGGATGGTTGTGATTTTGCAGGTTATAATTCCAATCGTTTTGATATCCCTTTATTGATGGAGGAATTCTTAAGGGCTGAAGTTGATTTTGATATGAAGAATCGAAAACTGCTCGATGTTCAGAATATATTTCACAAAATGGAGCCAAGAACTTTAAGTGCTGCTTATAAGTTTTATTGCAGTAAATCATTAGATGGTGCTCATAGTGCAGAAGTCGATGCTAATGCCACTTATGAGATCCTGGAGGCACAAGTCAAACATTATGCAGATCTTGGAAATAATATTGATTCAATACTAAAAGTTATTGGCGACGATGAGGTTGTCGATTTTGCCCGTCGTTTTGTAATGGATAATGGTATTGAGGTTTTTAATTTTGGTAAATTTAAAGGACGTCCTGTTTCAGATGTATTGAAATCGGAGCCTCAGTATTATGATTGGATGATGAAAGGGGATTTTCCACAGCATACCAAACAAAAGCTGACTGAAATTTACACCCGTACAATGCTTAAGAAAAGCTGATCTGCCGGGTAACATACAATATATTATTTAACATACCATCAATCTTGATTTTCGTAAATTCGGTAATTACCTCAATAAATTTTAAGTGGAAAAGATAGTCATCATTCCTACCTATAATGAGAAGGAGAATATTACAAATATTCTTCATGCCATCTTCAATTTGAATGATGGTTTTCATGTATTGGTGATTGATGATGGTTCTCCGGATGGTACTGCACAAATAGTAAAAGAATTAATTCCAAAATTTTCCGATAAACTTTTTATTGAAGAAAGAACGGGTAAGCTTGGTTTAGGTACTGCATATATCCATGGGTTTAAATGGGCGATGCAAAGGGATTATCAATTCATTTTTGAGATCGATGCAGACTTTTCTCATAACCCTAATGATCTGCCCAGGTTGTATAATGCTTGTAAAAATGAAGGTGCTGATGTTGCAGTTGGTTCCCGGTATACAAAAGGAGGCGGTGTGGTTAATTGGCCGTCCAATCGAATTGCACTATCAAAAGGGGCGTCTCTTTATACAAGGATCATCACATGGATGCCAGTTAAAGATCCTACTGCAGGTTTTGTTTGCTATAAAAAAGAAGTGCTGGAAACGATCAATCTTGATGAGATTCGGTTTGTTGGATATGCGTTCCAGATAGAAATGAAATTTGCAGCCTGGAAATTAGGTTTTAAGATAAAAGAAGTGCCTATTATTTTTCAGGACAGAACTTACGGTGTCTCCAAAATGAACAAGGGAATTGTGAAAGAAGGAATTCTTGGTGTGCTTAAGTTAAGATGGAACAGTATGTTTAAAAATTACAGAAGAAGAGTAAAAAAAACTGAAACAGAAAATGCTGTGGCCGCAGCAAAGAAGGATGTTTTAGCAGAATCAAAATAACTACGCATATTTCTGGCTCTTTTCTTTAGTTTGCACAACGAATGAAAAAAGCCTTTCTCCAACTTCATATTGCTGTATTTCTTGCCGGATTTACCGGTATTCTCGGCCGTCTCATTACATTAAATGAAGGAATGATTGTCTGGTACAGGCTTTTGCTTACTGCTGCTACTATGTGGTTGTTATTTGGATGGTTAAAAAAGATCAGGAGGATTCCACTCATTGATGTAATAAAGATCTCTGCTGTTGGATTTATCGCAGCACTTCACTGGGTTACTTTTTACGGTTCAATAAAATATTCAAATGTATCTGTTTCATTAGTTTGCTTTTCCGCTATTAGTTTTTTTACTGCAATATTTGAACCTGTTATATTAAAAAAGAAATTGAACTGGACTGAACTAATGCTAGGTCTGGTAACATTAAGCGGTATCTATATTATCTTTCATTTTGATACACAATTCAAAACGGGAATTATCCTTGGAATTATATCTGCCATACTTGCTTCTTTATTTCCCATATTCAATCGGGAGTTTCTAAAACGTACAAATGTAGAAACTATGCTAATATGGCAACAAACAGGTGGACTATTGGTATTATCGGCCTTATTACCTTTTTATCTGCAAAAATTTCCTGTAAATAATTTTTTACCCGGTCTTGAAAATTTTGGATGGCTATTGGTGTTAGCATGGATATGTTCTGTGCTTGCATTTAAATTATCCGGCAATGCTTTAAAAAGACTTTCAGCTTTTACTGTAAACCTTACTTATAATTTAGAACCGGTATATGGAATCATACTTGCCTTTATTATTTATAAGGAAAATCAATTTCTCAGCAAATGGTTCTATGTCGGTTTCGCAATTATAGGAGTAGCCCTTCTGATTCATGTTTACCTGTTAGTTAAAATGGAAAAAAAGTTAACTGAAAATGCAGCTATCTGATTACCACCAAAAAATAATTGAATATTATAAGGATACAGAGAATGCTTACAAGGATTCCTGGGATTTGAATAACAGTCTCTCTATTCACTATGGTTATTGGGATGAGAAAGTAAAATCATTCCCCGAATCGCTGTTGCGTATGAATGAAGTAATGATAGAGGCTGCTGAAATTAAATCAGCAGATAAAGTATTAGATGCCGGTTGTGGGGTAGGAGGCAGTAGTATTTTTATAGCAACTATATTAGGGTGTAATGTAACCGGTATTACACTTAGTGAAAAACAAGTAAAGGATGCAGAAACAAATGCAAAAAAGAAAAATGTAAATGAGTTAGTTAGTTTTAAAACGATGGACTTTTGTGCAACAGATTTTCCAGATGCGAGTTTTGATGTGGTCTGGGGTTGTGAAAGTATCTGCTATGCAGAAGATAAAGCGAAATTCATTAAAGAAACCTATCGGATATTGAAACCAGGCGGACGATTAATTGTTGCAGATGGTTTTGTAACTGATTTTGCAAATAATGAAAACCCGATAATTCAAAAATGGATAGAAGGCTGGCAGGTCAACTACCTGGAATCTCCGGAAAGGTTTAAGAAAATCATGCAGGAGGAAGGATTTTCTGATATTCAGTATAGAAACATTTCAAAAGAAGCATCTCATTCTTCAAAACGATTGTACAGGTTTTATTTTCTGGCAAGGCTTTATTTACTTTGGAAAAAGGTCAATTTTTCTAAACCAGCTACTGAGATGCAAAAGAAAAATATTATGGCCTGTAAATTTCAATACAAAGGGATGAAGAAAGGCCTTTGGCAATATGGCCTTGCTGTTGGTAAAAAGCCATAAAACATATACTGTTTCCCCATTATCTTTATTGCTGTTAAAACAAACTTCATGAAAAGGCTCATTTTTAGCGTTGCACTTTTATTCAGTTTTACTTATTTGATAGCACAGAAAAAACCTTTAGATCATACGGTATACGATAGTTGGCAAAGCATTGGCGAACGTATGATCAGCAATGATGGTAAATGGGTGGTCTATGCCATTAATCCACAGGAAGGAGATAATGAACTGGTGATCCAATCATCTGATGCTGTATATAAAAAATTAATACCCAGAGGATACAGTGCTTCAATTACTGAAGATAGCCGATATGCTGTATTTAAGATCAAACCGCTATATAGTGATACCCGGGAAGCGAAGATCAAAAAGAAAAAAGCAGATGATATGCCTAAGGATTCATTTGCAATAGTTGAATTGGGAAAAGACAGCATTTGGAAATTTCCAAAAGTGAAAAGTTATAAAATGCCGGACAAAGAAGCTGGCTGGGTTGCCTATCATTTAGAAAAATCTACAGAGAAAAAAGAAACAGATAGTACTAGAAAGATACAATCACCAGATAAAAAAATTACTGATAGTTTGAACAGAGTTATTGATTCTTTGCAGAATGTGATTGAATCCATACCTGTAAAAAAGAAGAAAAAACGAAACAGAGACAGTGATGATGAAATACTTTATGAAAATGAAAATATTGATCAAACAGATGCAGAAGGAGATGAAACTCCAGCCAAACCACAAGATGCCGGTACTGACCTTATTGTTCGAAGCTTTGCTGATGGAAAAGAAAAGATATTTAAAAATGTATTGGAATATGTATTCAGTAAAAAAGGGAACCAGTTAATAATTGAACAAGCAAAAAATCCGAAAGACAGCTTAAGTAAGATGTCAGTCATTCTTTATGATTTAAATAAGGCTTCAGTTAAATTATTGAGTAAAGGAGGAAATGAGTTTAAGAATTTCTCTTTTTCTGATGATGGCTCCCAGGTAGCTTATGTAGCTGAAAGGGATGCTAAGCCAAAGGAGTTACAGAAATTTTATAAACTATGGTATTATAGATCCGGAATGGATAGTGCAACTATGTTGGTTGATAAAAATTCTGTTGGGATGAATCTTGGGATGACGGTAAGTGAGTTTGGAAATCTCAACTTCAGTAAATCCGGAAATAGATTATTTTTTGGAACAGCTCCTATACAACCCCCAAAAGATACCACACTGATTGATATTGATCTTGTGAAATTGGATGTATGGCATTATAATGATGATTATCTCCAACCAATGCAATTAAAAAGATTGCAAAGAGATCTGCAGGAAAATTATCTGGCTATTTATCATCTTGATGATAAAAAAATGCTTCAATTGGAATCAAAAGAAATTCCAACTGTTTACCAAACCAATGAAGGGGACGGTGACCAGTTTTTTGGTGTTACTGATTTTGGTAAAAGAATTGAAAGCCAGTGGACAGGTTCTACGAAAAAAGATATTTATGCTTTCAATGTAAAAGACGGCACAAAAAAATTAGTGAAGAATGATCTGGAAGGGTTTGTTTCTCAACAAACAATATCTCCAACCGGAAAATACATTGTGTGGTATGATAGTAAAGTCCGGAATTATTTTGCGTGGGATGGCGCAACTACAAAAAATATCACTTCAAAAATTAAATATCCATTGTGGGATGAAGATCATGATTCACCTTCTGATCCTCCACCGTATGGTGTAATGGGCTGGTATAAAAACGATTCATTATTATTTGTTTATGATAAATATGATATATGGGAAATTAATCCT
>JAHEMN010000207.1 GCA_024643645.1 Chitinophagaceae bacterium
ACAAATTCTTCTAATTTGTCTCTGGTAGCAAACATTTTTAATCCATCAAACACAACCCAATTCAACTGTATTCCCGCATTATAATTGTTGGATTTAATATCATTTAATTTCCTTTCAGTTCCATCTACAAATTTTTGACGTTGATTATTATTATTATAGATGCCACCAAATGTTCCATTAATTCTTGGTATAAAAGCAGCATTTCGATAAGAATAATCTAAGGCAGCAACAGCAGAATCATTTTTTGATAATTGTATATCGTAATTATTTTGCAAAGCGGTGGCAATTGCTTCTTCTATGGTCAGCATGCGTTGACTGTAGGATGTGATGCCGGCAAAAAGGAATATAAATACTATACTATTTTTCATCTGTTATACTTCTTAATAATTTTCAGGGATAGGTACAGTTGTTGCAGACTCCTGAGCTTTTTGTTTTAAAATTTCATCTATTTCGCTTTTTTTCTTTTTTGTTGAAAGATATGAATACATGGCAGGGATCACCAGTAATGTAAGAATCAATGCAAATAGTATACCTCCAACAATTACAATACCCAATGGCATCCGACTGGTAGAAGATGCACCTAATGATAATGCCAATGGCAATGCTCCTAAAGACATGGCCAGACTTGTCATTAAAATAGGACGTAACCGTTGTGTTGCAGCATAAATTACTGCTTCTGTTTTCTTCATTCCTTTTTCCTGGCTTTGGTTAGCGAATTCTACAATCAGGATACCATTTTTGGTAACGAGTCCGATCAACATGATCATACCAATTTGAGAAAAGATATTGAGCGTTTGGCCAAAAATTGTCAGTGATATAACAGCACCTGCTATAGCCAATGGAACGGTAAACATGATTATTAATGGATCAACAAAACTTTCAAACTGTGCTGCCAATATTAAAAAGATCAAAAGGAGTGCAAGTAAGAAGGCAAAACTGGTATTGCTGCTACTTTCTTTAAAGTCTCTTGATGAGCCGGAAAGAGAAGTGGCAAATGTATCATCCAATAACTTATTGGCAATCCTTTCCATTTCTTCTATACCATCGCCAATTGTTTTTCCAGGTTGTAATCCGGAAGAAATAGTAAAAGATTTGTATCTGTTGAAATGGTAGATCGTTGGCGGAGTATTAGATTCATAAGTAGTAACAAGGTTATCAAGGCTTATCATTTCATTCCTTGAATTTCTTACAAAAAGTGTTTTCAGATCATTGGGTTCATCCCGGTCACTTCTTGCTACCTGCCCGAGCACCTGGTATTGTTTGCCATCCTTAGTAAAGAAGCCAAGTCTTCTATTACTATAAGCTAATTGTAATGTTTGTGAAATATCATTTACGCTTACACCAAGTTCAGCTGCTTTCAGGCGGTCTATCTCTACTCTTAGTTCAGGCTTATTGAATTTAAGATCAACATCTGCATTCAGTAATACATCACTTTCTCTTGTTTCTTCCAAAATTTTAGGTATCACTGCCGTTAATTTTGAAAAGTTATTGTTTTGAATTACAAATGATATTGGCTGACCACCTCTTCGGCTGACCGAAATCGTTTGTTCTTCAATGGCAAAAGCTCTTCCTTCGTTAAAACGGGGAAGATTTCGGTTAACCATTTCTACTATTTCTTTTTGTGACCGGCTTCTTTCATTTGGTGGAACAAGAGTCACTCTTACAAAGCCGGTATTGGCATTACCTGAGCCGGTAAATCCAGGTGAAGTAACAGTTAGTACTAACACTTTTTCTGGTACAGAATCCATTACAAAATCTGATAATCTTGTAACAAATCTATCCATTGCATCAAATGAAGTACCTTCCGGTGCTGTTAAGGATAATCGGAACTGACTTCTGTCTTCCATTGGCGCCAATTCTGATTTCAATGTACTTCCAACAAAAAAGATCGCTGCACCACAAAGGCCTACCAATACAAAGGCCATCCATTTTATCCGCATGAATTTTCTCAGAAATGCCTGGTAGCTATTTTCCATCCAACGGAAAAAAGGTTCTGTTTTGTTATAAAACCAGGAGTGTTTATTAGGATTTTTCTTACTCAGTTTAACGTTTAGCACCGGTGTTAACGTAAGTGACACAAATGCAGAAATAAGCACAGCACCTGCTACTACTATTCCAAATTCACGGAAAAGTCTCCCGACAAAACCTTGTAAAAAAATTATTGGTAAAAATACAACTGCCAATGTGATGGATGTGGCAATAACAGCAAAATAGATTTCTTTAGATCCTTCTAAAGCTGCTTGCCATTTATTCATTCCCTTCTCCATCTTCTTGTAGATATTCTCTGTAACAACGATACCATCATCAACTACTAATCCGGTTGCAAGTACTATAGCTAAAAGGGACAGCACATTAATAGTAAACCCTGCCAGGTACATTATAAAGAAAGCACCGATCAATGAAACGGGTATATCAATTAATGGTCTGATAGCGATGATCCATTCTCTGAAAAATAAGTAGATGATCATTACAACTAAAAGAAAGGCGATCATCAGCGTTTCTTCAACTTCTAATATTGATTTCTTAATAAACTTTGTCTGATCCAGGGCTATGGTAGTCCTGAGATCTTCTGGCATATCTTTTTTAATTTGTTCTACTCGTTTATAAAATTCATCAGATATTGCTACATAATTAGAGCCAGGTTGAGGTATAATTGCCAATGCAATCATTGGAGTTCCATCACCTTTCAAAGAGGTTTCTTCGTTTTCCGGACCTAGAACTGCTTCACCGATATTCTTCAATCGGATATCTGCTCCATTTACATTTTTGATTATTAAATTATTGAATTCATCTTCTGTATTCAGTCTTCCAAAGGTTCTTACTGTTAGTTCAGTATTACTACCGGAAATTTTTCCTGATGGCAATTCTACATTTTCCCGCAATAGGGCAGCTTGAACATCACCAGCAGTTACATTAAAAGCATTCAGTCTTGATGGATCTATCCATATCCGCATAGCATATCTTTTCTCGCCCCATATCTGGATACCACTTACCCCGGGAATTGTTTGTAACCTTTCTACTAAAACATTATTTGCATATTCAGTAATTTGTAATTGGTTTCTGGTATCACTTTGTAATGTCATTGCCAGAATGGATTCTGAAAGTGCATCTGCTTTTGATACAACAGGAGGCGCATCCAGATCTGATGGCAGTGATCTTAATGCCTGTGATACTTTATCTCTTACATCATTTGCTGCAGCTTCCAGATCAATACCAAGATTGAATTCCACATTTATATTACTACTTCCATTACTGCTGGAGGAAGTAATATTCTTGATTCCGGCTATTCCATTTACAGCTTTTTCTAATGGTTCAGTGATCTGTGATTCAATGATGTCTGCATTTGCACCTGGGTAGGATGTACGTACACTTATGTTTGGAGGATCTATGGCAGGATAGTCTCTTATACCCAAAAATCTAAATCCAATAATACCGAACACAATGATGAGAATATTCATCACTATTGCAAGAACCGGTCTTCTTAAACTTAATTCTGAAATGTTCATGTTGGATACTATTGTGAATTGTCAAATGCAAATAATATGAGGCCTGGACTAATTCCTATTTATTATATTCCCGATCTGAATTTTTGATTCTGGTCTTATGCTCAATAATCCAGTAACTATAATTGTATCACCAGCACTTATCCCTTCTGTTATCTGTACCATTGATGAATCTCTTACTCCTGTTTTTATTTCAGCAAAAATGGCCGTTCCATCTTTGTATAATATTATCTTCTTTCCCCTTGCCTGCGGCAGCACTGCCTGGGATGGTACTAGGATTGCATTTGGGTTTGGGTCAAAACTTAATTTAACCTTTGCAAAAGTGCCGGGTAACAGCCCTTTCACTGTTCCTATTACAGATGCTCTAACTTTCAGGCTTCTTGTATTTTCAGTAATGTTGGATTCTGTAGCTATTATTTTTGCACCCATTTGTTTATCGGATCCTTCGGATGTGAATGTCACCAATTGGCCCATTTTAATGCGGTCGATAT
>JAHEMN010000208.1 GCA_024643645.1 Chitinophagaceae bacterium
TTAGGAATTGGGTTATATAAACGAATCCATTTCCTGCACAAATTTTGAAAAAAGTGGTTATTTTAATTAAAAACAGTTAAAAACTTTATGGCAGAAACCTGGAACAAAAAAGAAAGAGAAAAAAAGAAAAGACAAAACAAAAAGGAAAAAGCTGAAAAAAAGCAAGAACGTAAAGAAAATGCCAAGCAAGGCCAAAGTCTTGATGATATGTTGGCATATATTGATGAGAACGGAAATCTCTCTTCTGTACCACCAGATCCCAGGAAAAAAGTTACCATTAAAGTTGAAGATATAGAGATCGGGGTTCCTAAGCAAGAGCCAATAAATCCTGAAGATTTGATACGTACAGGTATTGTCACTCATTTTAATGATGCCAAAGGATACGGCTTTATTAAAGACATGGAATCACAGGAAAGTGTATTTGTACATATCAATTCAATTAAAGAACCTATTGCAGAACACAATAAAGTCACATTTGAAATTGAAATGGGGCCTAAAGGTGCGAATGCAGTAAATGTTGCACTCCTTAAACAATAAGTTTCCAAAAAATATTTCCATTTATCTGGGAAACTAATACCTAACGTTTAATCGGGAAAGTACAATTGAAATATCCAGTTTAGATGCTTGAGCATATTCACCATCCAGATGATATTGAATTGGATGGTCGCTTTCAATTTTAATTTTTCCTGTTCTAAAATATTTGATAAATGGAAGTTTTAAATGCCTCCCCTTTTCAATTACTGGTAAATACCTTAGTCTTTGAAATGCATTTAACTTTTCAGCAATAATTACTTCAAATAAACCATCATCAGGCTCAGCTTGTGGTGCAATGTAAAAACCACCCCCCGCCCTTTTCCCATTGTAAATATCAATTAGTAAATATTTCCCTTCAAAATTTTCTGTTGGTAGTTGAACTGAATATGATCTTGATTTGTAGGTGAAAATATTTTTAAGTACTGAAATGTAGAAGCTTTTTTTTCCTTGTAATTTCTTTTTTCCGGTCAGTTCTTTTGAAATTGATGCTTCAAATCCAATACCAACTCCATTTAAAAAATAATTTTCGTTGCATTTGCCAATATCAATTGGTTTTGCAGTTCCGCTTAAAGCGATCTGCATTAATTCCTCAAAAGACTTATTGTTGTAAAGTGTCCAATAAAAATCATTACCCGTACCACCATTAAAAAGAACAAGGGGCTTATTGATATCAGGATATTTGTTAACGAAGTAATTCATCGTCCCGTCACCCCCAACAATAAACACATCAGTAAAATTGTCGAATTCATGTGGCCAGTCACCTGTGAATACTGAAAAAAGATGATCACTTTTACTTAACGCTAAAGCTATTTTCTCTGTCATTAAAAGTGATCTGCCTGCTCCGGCAATCTTGTTACAAACTATGGCAATATTTTTACTCATCTCAGATAAGGTCTAAGTTAACTTTTAAACAGATGTTTTTGCGATTATTTATAAAATCGTTGTCTATTTATATTTTATGCATTGATCAATTTATTTGACATTTGTATTTATTAATTAACTAAAATGAATAAACAATTATTTAAATATTACCTGAATATTTTCTTATTACTCGCCTTTATCTTTTCGCCAATATTCGCTTTCAGTTGGGGCACAACCGGTCATCGGGTAATTGGAGAAATTGCTCAGCGTCACCTTACAAAAAAAGCACAAAAGGAATTACGGGATCTTATAGGGATGGAATCCCTTTCATTATGGGCCAATTGGGCTGATTTTATAAAATCAGATACTACCCACACCTGGGATCATGCATCCAAATGGCATTATGTAAACATACCAGGCGATCTGACCAGGGAAGATTTTATGAAAAGTCTGCAAAACTTAAATGCTGAGAACCTGTATTCTCAAATAAAAGATCTTACTGCTCAACTAAAGGATAAATCACTACCAATTGAAAAAAGACAGATCGCCTTGCGATTTCTGATACACTTTGTAGGTGATCTGCACCAGCCCCTTCATGTAGGAAGAGAGGCAGATCAGGGTGGGAATAAAATAGCGGTGTCTTGGTTTGATAAGAGTACCAATCTTCATTCTGTTTGGGATAATTCATTAGTTGAGTTTCAACAGTTCAGCTATACTGAATATGCCAGTAATTTAGATATAGCCAGTAACAATGATATTAAAAAATGGCAAGAGTCCACTTTGGAAGATTGGTTTTATGATTCATATACTTTGGCAAATAAAGTTTATGCTTCAATACCGGAAGATGGAAAATTAGGTTATAAATACAATTACATCTTTAAGGCAGACCTAGATCAGCAATTGCTAAAAGGAGGAATTCGACTTGCTCAATTATTAAACGAGGCTTTGAAATAGTTTTTTCATTCCAACAATAGTTTATGAAATCTAATGATCCGCTACATGGAAAAACCCTGGAATCAATTCTTTTAGAATTGCATAAATATTATGGATGGGATGAACTAGGAAATATCATTAGAATAAATTGTTTTATCAGTAACCCCAGTATAAATTCTTCCCTAAAATTTTTAAGAAAAACTCCGTGGGCCAGAAAAAAGGTTGAAGATCTTTATATTAAGCTTATCCAAAAGCAGGAATTATGAATCAAATCGATGATGAAATAATTATTCAAAAAACCAAAAACTGGATAACGGATGTTGTAATTGCATGTAATTTTTGTCCATTTGCTGCTAGAGAGATCCATCGGGGTTCTGTTCATTTTGAGGTACAGAAAAATGCAACAATTAAAAAAGCTTTAAATACACTCAATACTTTATTACTGCAATTAAACAGCACCAAAGAAATAGAAACTACTTTATTGATCTTTTCAAACAGTTTTCTTGATTTTAATGAGTACCTAAATCTTGTAGATTATTCAGAGAGGTTTCTTAAAAAGAATAATTATGAAGGTATTTATCAGGTAGCCAGTTTTCATCCAGACTATTTATTTGCCGGTAGTAATTCAAACGACCCTTCAAATTATACAAATCGTTCTCCGTACCCGATGTTACATATTTTAAGAGAAGAAAGTCTGACAAAAGCAATTGACAGTTATCCTGATATTGAAAATGTACCTGAAAGAAATATTGCTTTTACAAAAGAAAAAGGTCTTTTTTATATGCAACAGTTGTTGAAAAATATTTAATCATTATCCTTATCTGTTCTTCTGCTGCCACTGTATAATTCATACTCCAATAACCGGCAATCGATCGTACTATTATAAAACTCAATTCTTCGTTTTGCTTTTAAGCCTATTTTTTTAGCTAATTCCATATTGCCCGTAAATACATATCCATAATAGCCGCCACATTTCTTTTTCATGAAATCGCCTATTCTCCTATATGTTTCTTCCAACGCAGAAATCTCTCCCAATCTTTCTCCATATTCAGGATTGATCATCATTACACCGGCTTTATCAGAAGGTACATCTGTATCAGCGAAATCACAAACTTTAAAATCGATTAGTTTTTCTACGCCTGCTGCAATTGCATTCTTTCTTGCATTTTCAATTGCTTTAGCACTTATATCAGTTGCTATAATTTTTAATACCGGTATATCTGTGATCTGCGATTCCAGTAAAGCATCCTCCTTTAAATATTCATTTTCATCATACCCTTGAATATGCATAAAAGCATAATTTGTTCTGAATAATCCAGGAACCCTGTTTGTAGCAATCATAGCTGCTTCAATTGCTAAAGTTCCTGATCCACACATGGGATTAATAAAGGGTGAAACCTTATCCCATCTTGTTGCATAAATAGTAGCTGCTGCCAAACCTTCCAGCATTGGTGCCAACCCGGGAATTTTTCTATAACCATGCCTTGCTAAAGAATCGCCTGTCGTGTCTACAAATACTGTTGCATCTTCATTTTTCCAAAATAAATTTATCACTGCACCGGTTAATGCTGATCCGGTTGACGGTCGGCTACCTCTTACCTCTCTCAATCTGTCCACTATTGCATCTTTCACCCTGAGATTAGCGAACATG
>JAHEMN010000068.1 GCA_024643645.1 Chitinophagaceae bacterium
TGCAAATTGGATTCGCCGAAGGCCACTGTTTCTGTACCCGTAGCAAATAAAGATAGGGTATCCAGATAACCGGATTCAAGTTTTACTAATGCCAAAGGGATCAAAACCGGGTTGATGATAGATAAATTGCCTGGACTCATTTGAAACCTTAAAAGGAATCCATTTTTTGGATCGTTATATGATTCTTTGATGTTCAGATGTGCAAAAGCTGAATCCAGTAAATAAGCTATTGCATCGATCAGTAACGTATCGGTAGGACTGAAATTAAAATTCTTTACATTCTTTAACCGGATATTCATTCTGGTAACAGGAATCACTCCTTCTTGTTTTGTTTTCTCTGATGTTTCAGTATAAAGTGCATACCCGTTATCTATTTCAATGTTTTCAATTAATAATTGAAAAGGAATTTTCTTGAGCAAACTAGTCGGCAATGGTTTTATAATGCCGGGATTAAAAGGGACCAGTTTATCCTTGTAATCAGTAAAAGTTGGATCTTGAATTTTTAATGTTGATGCCTTTAAGAGATCTTCTTTAAAATAGCTATCGGGATTGAGATCCTGAATATTTATTGAACCTGTTTTAAAAGTTATATAGTCTTTTTGAAATTTTAGCTTCGAGATAAATGAATCTCTTTCTATAGCCGGCCTGTAAGAAAATGAATCAAGAGAAAACCGGTTGTTAGTTCGGTTGAATATTACATTATTCCAAATAAAAATATCTTTTGAGTTTTTATAATTGCCTGTAAAACCATTCAGTTGATATTCATTATTAGTAAATAATATTTTCTTATAATCATTGATGTTCGCAGAACTTATATTTAGTTTATTGATGTTTGCAGAACTTATAGTTAGCTTACCATTATTATCTCCGATACTGTCTTTATAAAAATCTTTTGCAGCTAATGTTGCTACAAATCCATTCCAGGTTATTGTCCGGTCATCAGCAGTGTTTAAATTGATATTGTTGATCGTACTGCTGATCGTTCCCTTGCCAGAATTAAATTGCTTGCCATTATTATTATATGCGAAATCAGATAAATGAAATTCAGCTTCATTAATTGTTGTTTTGTTTTCATTGGTTTGATTGATGTTAATATCAGACATTGTAAGAAAGCCTGATGGGTTTAAATCTCCATTCCACTTGAAAGTAGTAGTACCAGTAGCATTTTTAATAGAAAGATCAATATGCGGCTGATCCATATTAATTGCATTCACCTTTATTTTCGATGATGGTGATCTGTCAGCTGTAATAAGTGAGTTTAATTGAATTTTTAAAATTGGTTTTTTAAGTATGACATTTTCTAATATAATATCGCCAGCTAATAATTTTTGGATTGAAGGAGTGAGTTTGATAACGGGTGTTGAGAAATCAATGATTGTTTTTCCGGTATTACTGTTCAACGCAACATTATCTAATGTTGATTCTTTTTTATCTGCAACTTTGTAATCTGCTATACTAAGTGTTGATTTGTTATTGCTGATCTTTAATTGCCGGCCCATTGTTTTTAATCCTTCCAGTACGATCATTTTCCCGGGTCTGCTTTCAAGTTTTTCAAGATTAATTTTATCAACGTTCGATGAAATTTTTAAATCACCCTTTGAAATATTTATACTTGTATTTTCTCCGTTTAAATTTTTTAATAAAGTGATAGATTTAGCTGTTTTCTCGTTATAGATATTTATATCGAAATTGATGACACCATTCTTCCAGCTTATGTCTTCTGCATCAATATTTCCTGTCAATTCGTCAACGATCATTTTTTGAACGGTAACATCTTTAACTAATATTTCGTGGTTTTTAGTTTTGTCGGTTACGTTTATATTATCTGCAACAAAATATCCGTTATTGCTGAGATAATGCAGATTATTTAATTCAATATTAAGGTCTCCAACCTGTAGTTTACCATTCTCAAAATTTATTGATGTAAGGGAATTTTTGATCGTTTCAATTTTTTTTGAGGAAAGCAGGGAGTTGCTCTGTATGGAGAGATTTGCTCTGTTTAGTTTCAATCGGAGATCTTTTTTTATCGTCAGATCAATATTGCCATCCACTACATCGAGAAAATTCAGGTCCATAAAATCATTCACTGCCCCTAACGATTGAAAAATGTTTTGCTGGCCGGGTTTGCTTTTATCTCTGTTTACGATATAAGTAATGTCCGGGTAAAACATGGTGGCCTGGTCGGCTTTTAATTTTCTGTCAAATACGAGATCATCCCACGATAAGCCACCAAGATAAAACTGAGGTATCCTGAATCTGTTGATGGTTTTACCATTATCGATTTTTTCGAATAAAAAATTGCCAAGCGAAATCCTGTCGTCTTTGAAAATAATACTGTCGAATTTGATACTGTAGCTGCTATCCTTTATAAAATTTTCATAATTACGGATGGCCATCACAAACCTTTTTACTTTTAATGGTTTTTCTGCATCCTGATTAATTGTTAGGCCTTCCATTTCAAAGTTATTCTTTGTAAATGTGTATGAATTTGGAACGTCATCTTTTACTGTTTCAATATGAAAGTCTGCATTACTTACAATTACTTTATCTAAAAGAAGATCACCGGTCAGTTGCTTGATAATATTTTCCAGCTTTGGAGCTTTTTTTGTAACACCAGGTTTTTTTGAAATTTCAACTTTCAGATCAAAAGTTGGATTTAAACAATACACCGCATCTGCTTTAATTACTTCCGCTTTGTATAATGTGTCAAAATCGATATTGGTCAGGAATAATTTATCAAAAAAAACTTTAAAAGCAGAAGAAGCACTATCTGTGCGGGAAGCAGCAATCGAGCAACTGTCGAATTCAACTATTTTTTTCTTCAGGTTGATCCTGAAATTCTTAAAACTTAACCGATGTCGGCTATCCGGTAAAATAATATCCTGGTGATGCGAACTTAATATGACATTGTCGCTGAATAAGATCTTGTTCTCATGGTTATTAATTGAAGTGTCGATCAGTAGGTTGTCAATCTGAAAATCTAAATTACTTATACTTACAGGTAGTTGGTTAGGCTGAATTTTATTTTCCAAAGTAAATTTTCCATTACTGATATTGAATTTGGAAACTTTAAGAACTACCAATGCATCCTGAATGGATTTATAGATCCTTCCCATTTCTTCAGGAATGGATACATCGCTTGATTTTAGTTGGTCTTTTCTTTCAGATCGTTTTAGCCTTGTAACCCGTATATCGGGATTAAATAATGAAAGGGTATCAATTAAAAATTGGTTATCAAAAATTATAGCCATCAAACCCTTTACTCTTAATTTTATTTTTTTAACATCGAAGCGATAAGTTGTATTTACATTAATTGTATCGGTATTATAAAAGGAGACATTTTGCAATTCCATATTTCTGCTGAAATAGCCGAATTTGAATTTGCCGACCTTCATCTTTATTTTTCCATTCGATTTTGATTCCACCAGATTCTCAAACAACTCTTTTGCATGGGCTTTGAACCAGAAATGAAATGCTGTCAGCAATACAAGCAGTATTCCGAAGAAGATAGCTAAGATCTTAATGATTATTTTTCTAGTTGGTTTTGCAGCCAAGGTGCGGAGAGGGTTTAGGTATAAATTTACTAAAATCTGACGGGGCAATAATTTTAAAACCCCGTTTTGTTGTTTTAAAACGGGGTTTTGCGAAACTTTATAGGTTAACTAACATTTGAACCAGGGGAAACAGGGTTTTCCGGCTTCAATAATTGTAATTTACCATCACTGTCTTCAGCCGTCAGGATCATACCCTGGCTTTCAATGCCTTTCATTTTTCTTGGAGCCAGGTTAGTAACTACTACAACCTGCTTGCCAATCATTTCTTCCGGTTTATAATGCAAGGCTATACCTGATACGATCGTTCTTTTTTCATGCCCCAGATCTACTTCCAGTTTTAAAAGCTTATCAGCTTTCTCCACTTTTTCACAGGCAGTAATAGTTCCGGCTTTTAATTCCAGTTTTGCAAAGTCATCAAATTGTATCATTGGTTTTGATTGTGGTATTGCTGATGTTTTTATTTCAATTACAGAATCTTTTAATCCGGCTTTTAATTTTTCAACTTGTTCTGTTATTTCTGCATCCTCTATTTTCCTGAATAACAATTTCGGCTCCCTCAGGCTATAACCTACACTAAGTAGCTTTATGTTCCCGGCATTTTCCCAATCAAGCATCTTTTCTACAACCTTCATCATATACAACATTGTTTTTGCTGTATTGGGTAAAAAAGGATTTATAAGAATGGCAAGGTTGGCAGATAATTGTAAACACAGATGCATAGTGTTGTCAATACTTTTTTGTGCAGCAGGATCTGTTGTCAGTTGTTTGGCCACAATCCATGGTTCTTTCTTTTGCATGTATTGATTGCCTTTACGGCTTAACTCAATTACTTCAAATAATGCATCCCTGAATTTATATTGTTCTAATAATTGTTCAATAACCCTTTTTGATTTTTCTATTTCAGCAATTAAAAATTTATCATTCTCATCCAACATATCTGTATGCAATGGTGGAACCTTCCCATTGCATAGTTTATGCATCAGCACCCATGTTCTGTTAATGAAATTCCCAAAAATTGATACCAGCTCACTATTAACAGCATCCTGAAATCCTTTCCAGGTAAACTCGCTGTCTTTAGTTTCCGGTGCAATTTGAGTTAGATAGTAATGCAGCATATCAACACATTGCCCACCACCATTTTCTTTTTTTACAAAGTCATTGATATAATCCCTCATTTCCAGTTTCCAGTTACGGCTGGTACTCATCTTATCACCTTCCAGGTTTAAAAACTCATTGGCCGGCACATTATCAGGTAATATATTTCCATGTAGCTTTAGCATTATAGGAAAGATGATACAATGGAAAACGATATTGTCTTTTCCTACAAAGTGTACCAATTTTGTATCCTTGTCTTCCCAATAGGGTTTCCAATCTTTATCATTATCTATTGACCATTGTTTGGTAGCACTGATATATCCGATGGGAGCATCAAACCATACATATAATACTTTACCTTCTGCATCTTTTAAAGGAACTTTTACACCCCAATCAAGATCTCTTGTTACAGCTCTTGATTTCAATCCGCCATCGATCCATCCTTTACATTGTCCTACTACTGTGGGCCTCCAATCATCTTTATGCTCTTTTAAAATCCATTCTCTTAAAAATTCTTCATGTTTACCTAATGGTAAATACCAGTGAGAAGTTTTTTTCTTGATCGGTGTTTTACCACTTAAGGTACTTACAGGATTTATTAATTCATCCGGACTTAAAGTACGGCCGCAATTTTCGCATTGATCACCAAAGGCCCGATCACTTTTACAATTAGGGCAAGTGCCTTTAATGAAACGATCTGCTAGAAATGAATTAGCCTCTTCATCAAAGTATTGTTCGGTTTCTTTTATTTCTAATTCACCTGCATCATTCAGCCTGGTAAAAAATTCTTGTGCTGTTTCATGATGTAGTGGTGCACTTGTTCTATGATAAATATCAAAACTGATATCAAGATCTTCAAAATCCTGTTTCATGGCAACGTGGTACTTATCAATAATAGCCTGTGGTGTCGTACCTTCTTTTTTTGCTTGTATAGGAATTGCTGTACCATGTTCATCGCTGCCACAAACAAAAACAACATCTCTTTTTTGAGCCCGCAGATATCTTACATAAATATCGGCTGGAATATAAGCCCCGGCAAGATGGCCTACATGCTTCAAACCATTGGCATAGGGTAGTGCTGATGTAACTAAATATCTTTTAGGAGTATTCATGTAAATAATCTGGCTTTATTAGCCAGCAAAAATACCGGAATAGAATCCATTGCCCAAAATGAAGGATTTCAAATAACTTTATCGCAATTCAAAATTATTATGATCAAGCATCCAGCATATTTAAAGAAAGGAGATACTATTGGAATTGTTTGCCCAGCGGGTTATATGGCGTTGGAAAAAGTAGAGACCTGTATCAATACTTTGCAGGATTGGGGCTTTCAGGTAAAAATTGGGAAAACAGTAGGTAGTGATTCAACTACTTACTTCTCGGGTACCGATGAAGAAAGACTTTCAGATCTGCAAACAATGATGGATGATGATGATGTAAATGCTGTTCTGTTTGGAAGAGGTGGATATGGAATGGGAAGAATTATAGATCAGATCGATTTTAAAAAATTCAAAGACAATCCAAAATGGTTGATAGGGTATAGCGATATTACAATTCTTCACTCACATCTTTTTTCCAATTATTATATCTCCTCAATTCATGCACCAATGGCAGCTGCATTTAATGATGGTGGCAATAAGAATGAGTTTGTATTATCATTAAGGAATGTATTGTTGGGTAAAAAGATCAAATATTCATGCCCTGTTCATGAATTCAATAAAAAAGGTGAAGCAATTGGTGAGTTGGTAGGAGGGAATCTGGCATTGCTTGCACATTCGATCGGGACAGGATCAGATATAAAAACAAAAGGGAAGATCCTGTTTATTGAAGATATTGGTGAGCAAAGCTATAATATCGATAGAATGTTTTATCAATTGAAAAGGAGTAGGAAGCTTTCAAAATTAGCAGGCCTTATTATAGGTGGATTTACAGATGTAAAAGATACAGAACGGCCTTTTGGTAAGAACGCATATGAGATAATCAAGGATATAATTAGTGAATATGACTATCCGGTTTGTTTTGATTTCCCTGTCAGCCATACTGATCGGAATTATGCATTAAAAATTGGAATTGGTTATAAGCTTAAAGTAGGTAAATCAAAAGTGGTATTGGAAGAATAACTTTAATACTTAGGGGCTAATAGAAAACGGCCTGTTCTGTTTATTTTATAAATGTTCATATCAGTTATGACTGAATCATTCAATGTATAATTTGTATTCAGTGATATTTTATCATTATAAAGCCATGAAAAAGTACTGTGGTATAAGTCATTTTTTAATCCGGATATTGCAACTTCCATTGATGATATATAAGTGCCGTCTTTTTTTGTTGATACCAGATGAATAATCTGTTTTGATGTACTGTCTTTCTTATTCTTTTCTTCTGCTACTAATAATAAATCAAATATATTATTAGTGGTTATTTTACCGATAAGGAAATATTCTCTTTTTTTAAGTCTGTTGTTATCACCACCTGATAATAATGGGAAAAACCATTTCTTCATTGCATTTGTATCCAGTTTTTCTGTTTCAATTTCATAGGTATTTATCAGCAAACTATCAGTTAAAGTGATCTCATTAGTTGTATTAAGCAGATTTAAATAGGAAGAATCTTCCTGAGCAAAAAGATTTTGAGAGGTTAAAAAGGATATTATGAAAATGAGGCTTTTCATATCAGTAAAATTAGAATTGTAATTAATACTGAACAATACCCTAAAAGTAGTATTAACTTTTATTAATTCCTGAGCAAAGAATCCAGCTTTTGTTGGAATAATGGAAAGTCAGTGAGGTTGTTGTGACGCCCCTTTTGTATTGTAATCAGCTCAGTACCAGTTTTTTTTGTGGAAAGTCTTTTAGCTTGTTTGTAGGGTATCACTTCATCTTTTGTACCATGAAAAATTGTTATCGGAGCTTTTATATATGCAAAATGTTCATAAGTGGGCAGACTATATTTTGTCATAGGCACAACAGGGTATATAAAAAAATAATGCCTGGCAAGGGCATCCATACTGTAATAGGGAGTTTCTAAGATCAATTTTTTACAATCTCTTACAGATGCTAGATGCGCCGCTATTCCGGTTCCTATTGATTTGCCATAAATTATAATACTGTCAGCAGCAGTTTTACTTATTGCCATTTTATAAAAAAGTAATGCATCTTCATATAAACTATTTTCTGTTCTTTTTCCTGTTGATAATCCAAAGCCCGGATAATCCATCATCCATACTTCATAATTGTTTCTGGTAAAATTTTTTGCATATGGTGCATACCTGTTTATATTTTCCCTGTTACCATGAAAGTATAAAACAATGCCTTTTCGAATGGAATCGGGAACAGTAAACTGTACAATGCTCAGGTTTTTTTCTTCATTGATCGTTAAATCAATTTGACGAAAAGGAATATCAAACTTATACTGGTAGTCAGCAGGTAATTTTTTGGGATGAAATATTAATTTATCCTGAAGAAAATATAATGCTATTCCTATCACAATATAAAAAAGGGTAATTATTTTAAACCACTTCCAGGCTTTGCCAAGTTTTTTCTTGTTCATCATAAAAGGGAGCAAAGATAAGGTCTCCTTTTTTTGTGCCAGCGTAATAAATAATAAAGAGCATTAGATCAATGCCCTTTATTTACTTTAAAACCGGTTTGCATAATTTCTGATTCTCTGAAGAGTATTGTTATTTAAATTATCCAGTAAGATATTTTCAATACTTGCATTTGATGGGGCGAATTCTTTTCTGGCGTTGATCAACTGTTTGTCAGATTCATTTAATGCTCTTGCATCACCATTAAATTCTGAAAATTCTGTTGCCCAGTAATACTCTGCATTCAGCTGGTCATTCCATACCCATTGGCCATCACTATTCCGGATATTCAGCTGAATGGACATATAAGAGTTCATATTCCTTTTTTTGGTAATGATGTTTGCTTTTACTACTGCATATTCCTTAACAATTGAATCAGGTTTGTATACAGTTTCTTTTACTACTATTTCTTTTGATACTTTTCTAATGTTCCTGGTTTCAAATTGACGGCCTATATCAATGTTTGTTATTCGCATTTCTACTTCCTGGTCAACTCTTATCTGCTTACTTCTTGCGTCCCAGGCGGAATAGAATTTTACAAATTTGTTTCCACTGTTGTACTGAAGATTTTGTAGAAGCTTATCATCTAAATTTTTTTCGCCTACACTATATGAACTGTATACATAACCTCCTTGTTGTTGCATTGGCAGAATTATGATATTAGTAACTGCATATTCATAAGCTTCTTCCATTTTAATGGTAGCATCCCTGTTGCCCGGATTAAAATGAAGAGCTAGTTGAAATTCCCGGTATGCATCCTGGTAGCTCTTTTTTGTATAACGCTGCATGAAAGCAATGCCTCTGTCATAATGTACATCACCGGCTTTTTGTCTGTAGATAATTAGGTGATCGGTGTAGTTGAACGGCTTTACTATTTCCATTACTGCAGGCACTTTATAAATAGCATCATACATTCTTTGTAAGGAAACATATTCATTGTACATCCATTCCCACTTCAACTCATTCTTACTGAGTGAATAGCTTTTAATTCTGCTTTCATGATCATTTACTGCATACCGATAGGAGTTATTAATAATGTCAAGCAGTTTAGCATCATCAGGGTCTTTCTGTAATTTTTTTGCTGCTAATTCTACTGCTTCATCATAATTTCCTTTTTCATAAAGTTTACTTGCTGTTTTACAAGAAAAGGCAAACAAACTGAATCCGATAAAAATTGTAATGTAGAGTTTAAGTTTCATACGCACCTCCTTTTTGTGTAAGACTTTCAAATAGTAGTCCATGTTATACAAAAACACTTCAATTAGGGATTCATTAACAAATAAAAGGAGGAGGTATTAATATTTAAGTATGTCTCTTATGAAGTTATGGTATTCATCAAATGATGGTAAGTTATTATGTCCACCTCCATGAATGCGGATCAGCGTTATCTTTTTAGGATTTATTTTTTGTAATGCCTCACTGTGGCGGATAGGTATCAACCAGTCTTTGGTGCCGTGTATAATGTATGTATGACATTTAACTTTTGGCAA
Organism: Chitinophagaceae bacterium; assembly: GCA_024643645.1. Classification (GTDB taxonomy): domain Bacteria; phylum Bacteroidota; class Bacteroidia; order Chitinophagales; family Chitinophagaceae; genus JJ008. The sequence goes on from JAHEMN010000068.1 coordinate 9,726, forward strand.
CCACAGGTCTGTTCTCAAATGAAATCTTAAAACTACTCTTACCGGTAATATGGGAAGAAATCTTTCGATGACCCGGAGAAAGTTAAAATAAGGAGCATCTAGTATTAAGTACCGGGGCTTATTATCACAGGCAAGTTTTGTAGCAAAGCCACTACCCATACTTCTGCCATAAACTATTAAATGATCTTCCGGATATTCTTCCTTCAATTTGTCATATACAAACTGCATATCACCAAGCATATCTTTTTCACTTCTCTTTCCGGTACTTTTTCCAAATCCACGATAATCCAATAATAAAACATCATAATCGTATCGGTAAAAATCTTTTGCATACCTCGCCCAGCCTTTGATACTTCTCGTATTACCATGAAAATAAAGAATGAGGCCTTTGGTATTTTCTCTATGAAAATGGAGGCCATTGATGCGGACACCGGGTTCTATATCAAAAAAATATTCCCGGAAAGGGGCATCATACTTAAACTGAAAATCCTGTTTAAGTTTTTCAGGTTTGAAGATCAGTCTTTCCTGCAAGAAATAGGCAAGAATACTGAGAACAATGATCGCAGCAAGAATATACCAAATGAGATCCGGCAAAGTTGTCTTGGTTTTGTATTTCTGAAATTAAGTAATAAGCAACTTACAACAAATACTTATTCTTCTATTCGTTTTAATTTCAGATTAGTAACAGGTGCCACTATCAATGGAAATTTTTCAATAGTAACATTCGCAAGGTCTAAACCAAACCCTTTTTCTTCTGATAAACTGTGATCTTTCAGCCAGAAATAAAACTTCATAACCAGTTTTTCTGCAAAAGGAAGTTCATTGTCCTGGCTCAGGTATTTCTCCATTACCATAAACTGGAAATCACCAACGGTGTTGCTGCTTGCCAGGCTTTCATACCTGCTTATAATGTTTACTTCTTTATTGGCTACAAGGTCTTCAACTACTTTTCTGAACATTAGATTGATACGGGGTTCCATTCTGAATCCAAGCCTGAAGTCAACCCTTATAATATCGTTTGGTATAATATGTTCTACTTTATATTCACAAGTATAAGGATCATCCACAGTGTCTACATGTACAAACCAGTAGATATCCGCTCTTTTAGGTTTTCTGTTCAGAATAGAATAAATGATCTTATGTTCAATCTCTTTCGGGTTGTTGGCACTGGTTAAATAAACAAGGTGAGTTGCATACTTAGGTACAGATTTATCACTGCTCAATTCCTGAATCTTGGGTACATAATGTTCCATCCGCACAAATTCAACATAACGGTTTTTGATTTTCCTTGCCCTGTACCAGATATACATTACAAGGAACATTAACAGTCCTATTATTAATGTAAAATAACCTCCATGCATGAATTTCATCATCAAGGCAACCATATAGACCAATTCGATTATTAGGTATGATCCGAGAAAAACATAGATCCACATTGATTTTACCCGATGTAATACCAGGTAATTTGCAAAAAGAATAGTCGTCATCAACATGGTAACGATAATAGCAAGACCATAAGCAGCCTCCATATTTGAAGATTTGCGGAAGTATAAAACAACTCCCACACAACCTACAAACATTAGCAGGTTAATGGCCGGTATAAATAATTGGCCTTTCGCTTCTGACGGGTACCTGATCCTTACTTTTGGCCAAAGGTTCAAACGCATTGCCTCACTTATTAAAGTATAAGCACCTGAAACCATCGCCTGGCTGGCAATGATTGCAGCAGTAGTAGCGATTATTACACCCGGAATGATGAACCAATGAGGCATCAGATCATAAAAGGCATTTATACTTAATGCACTTTTTACTTCTTCTGTTACATGTATTCCATTTCTATGTGCCAGTAAAGAAGCACCTTGCCCGAAATAGTGAACAAGTAAACAAAATTTTACATAGATCCATGATTTTCTGATATTGTCCCTACCGCAGTGCCCCAGGTCACTGTAAAGAGCTTCTGCTCCAGTTGTACAGAGGAACACAGCGCCAAGTAGCCAGAATCCACCGGGATAATTTTTTAAAAATGAAATTGCATAATAAGGGCTTAATGCTTTAAAGATCGCCAGATCATCAAACACATGCACAGCTCCTAAAACTAAAAGCATTGTAAACCAGATGAACATTATAGGCCCAAATAGCTTTCCTATAGAAGCAGTTCCAAACTGTTGCATAAAGAAGAACAGTGAAAGAATTGTTAATACAATTATTACAACAGTGTTACTTCCATCCTCAATGCCCAGTGTTGGTAACTTCTTTAATCCTTCAATAGCTGATGTAATAGAGATAGGTGGTGTAATAATACCATCAGCCAATAATGAAGCACCACCAACCATAGCAGGTATCACCAGCCATTTCTTTCGGCGCCGTACAAGGGCATAAAGTGCAAAGGTGCCACCCTCACCGCGGTTGTCAGCTCTCAGGATCAGAATAACATATTTGATCGTTGTTTGAAGTGTCAGGGTCCAGATAATACAGGACAAAGCGCCAAGTATCAGTTCTTCAGTTACAATTCTTCCGCCAATAATAGCATTGAATACATAGAGTGGTGAAGTGCCAATATCTCCGTAAATAATTCCTAAAGCAATAAGTAGCCCTGCTGCGGTGACTTTGTTGGTCGGTGTTTTCACTTTTAGTTTGTTGTAGTCTTATTTCCTGGCTTGTCCACCTAAGCAATAGCGTTGGCGGATATAGATCTTTTTATTTTAAAAAGGTTAGCTGCAAAGGTATAGGCAAAAAACAATTATCTAAGGCAACTTTTTAAACTTTATGTTTCGTCTGTTAATAACAGCAACTGGTATTGTATTATTGCCTCAACTTATTATTGTTGTATTTGTTAATGTAATATAGCAAGGTTGTGCATCTAAATTTAAATAGCATGATTTATTTTAAAATGCTTGCTGTAACTTTAATTCGCAAAAAATCAGATTATTATGAGCTTTAAGCCTTTGTTATTGTTATTATTCATTGTTTGCTCCGGTTTAGGTGTTATGGCGCAAAAGATCATTTATTCTGAACCTGATAAAGATGATACAAGAAGAATGAATTTTGAGATCGCCGGAAAAATAAATGGCAACTTTCTGATCTATAAAAATATCCGGAATAAGAATTTTATTGTTGTATTGGATAATGACATGAAACAAGTCTATAAGGTGGATCAGGATTATGTGCCGGATAATGACAGGATGATCAATGTTGATTTTTTTCTATATCAGGACTTCTGTTATATGATCTATCAATATCAGAAAAAGGGTGTTGTGTATTGTATGGCAGCAAAGATCAATGGGAAAGGACAAAAAGTAGGTGATGTAATGGAATTGGATACAACCCACATTGGATTCGCTTCAAATAATAAGATCTATACCGCAATTGGTAGTGAAGATAAATCCAGGATCAACGTTTTTAAAATTAATAGCCGTAACAGGAAGCTCTTTGTAATGACCACTCTTTTATACGATGAAAATCTTTCATTACTGAACAGGAGCATTATTTCAATACCTATGGAGGAAAGGAATGACAACTTAGGTGATTATCATCTTGATAATGATGGCAACCTTGTTTTTTCAAGGTTCTACAGAAATAGTAATGAAAATGTAAGCCGTGCAGAAATACTTGTAAAAAATGCAATGTCTGATACATTAAAATTCTGGAGCTTGAATCTTGAAAAGATATGGTTAGATGAAGTTCATATAAAGGTTGATAATTATAATAAAAGGTATTTTCTGACCTCGTTTTATATGAATGAAAAAAGGGGAAATATTGAAGGCTTCTATTTTTATATTATCGATAAAACAAACAATGCTACGCTGATGGAAAGTACTGTTGACTTTCAGGACGAATTCAGAAAAGAAGCCAGGGGTGATGCAAGTTTTAAAATGGCATTTAATGATTATTTTATCAGGGATGTGATTACAAGGAGGGATGGAGGTTTTCTTATTGCAAGCGAAGCTTTTTATACAACCTCAAGGTTTAATAACTGGAACAGGTGGGATTATTTATATGGTTCACCATTTCTTTATCGGTATGATAGCTGGTATAATTCTCCATATTATCGTAATTCCTGGTGGAACAGTCGTATGAATTCTAACCAATCAACCCGTTATCATGCAGATAATATAGCTATTGTTTCATTTAATAATAAAGGAGAATTAGAATGGAGTAATGTGATTGGCAAGAGCCAGTATGATGATGATACAGATGAAAAAGTATCCTACCAGGTTATGAATACCGGAGATCAGTTACATTTTCTGTATAATCAATTGGAAAGAAGAAGTAATCTTCTAACCGATTTAGGTATTACAACAGATGGAGAATTATCACGGAATCCAACCCTAAAAAATCTTGACAAGGGTTATGAGTTTATGCCAAAATATGGAAAACAGGTAAGTTCAAAACAAATGATAATTCCTTGTACTTATCGTAATTATATTTGCTTTGCAAAAATAGATTACAATTAAAGTTCCAAAATACTTCCAATTGCTGTGATAGGCATATTTAAAACTAGGAGTCCTGTAAATATTCTGTTGTTATTGGGTTTCGGTGTGTTGATAAAACTTCCGATTTTCATCCAACCATTTATCCCTGTTTCTAAATCTGAATATGGACTTTTCTTTAATTGGATATTAAAAAGTCTTCAACCAACAGGATCATCCAATCCATTGCTGTATTCATTTCTTGCATTTGCTTTATTGTTTATTCAGGCAATAATGATTACAAGATTTATTAATTCGCAAAAGATGATGAGTAAAGCCACCTATTTTCCTGGCATGGCATACTTGCTCATTACTTCATTATTTCCAGAATGGAATTATTTTTCCGCCCCGCTCATTGTCAATACAGTTTTATTGGTTGTATTGACAATGTTGTTCAAATCTTATAATCAATCAAGTTCCAGGGGATCAATTTTCAATATCGGACTTGCATTGGGGCTGGCAACATTTATCTTTTTCCCAACTGTAACTTTTATCATCTGGATTCTTTTTTCATTAGCTATAATGAGGCCATTCCGTATGCATGAATGGATACTTTGTATAGTAGGATTAATTACTCCATTTTATTTTTATGCTGTTTATCTGTTTATAAATGATGAGTGGAGTTGGCAAAATATCTGGCCGCATTTT
>JAHEMN010000006.1 GCA_024643645.1 Chitinophagaceae bacterium
ATTTTACTGATTCAGGTAAATTTGAAATTGACGATTTGCATAAAATCAAGTAACTTTTGATTGAAAGTGTGTTTAGTTGCAATAATTGCAAAAAGAGTTTCTGCCATTAACCTTAACCAACAATAATGAACTCTGGTAATTCACAAGATTTCTTGTTTGATCATATCAAAGAAATGCTCCAGGAGGATATTTCGATGGTGGACATTATTTCTGAAGTTTTGCATATTAGCAGTGATAGTGCCTATCGCCGGATACGTGGAGAAACACCTCTTGTTTTAGAAGAAGCTAAAGTGCTTTGTGATCATTTTCAAATTTCCCTGGACCGTTTATTAGGTATCAAAAGTGGTTATACACTTTTTCGAACAGAACGGATAGATAATCAGAATTTTACTTTTGAAAAATACCTGAATAATATACTGGGACATTTAAATCAGCTCAACGGATTTTTACATAAAGAAATTATCTATTTATCGAAAGATCTCCCGTTTTTTCATAATTTTTCCAATGAGCAATTATTTGCATTTCATTATTATTTTTGGATGAAGTCTATTCTCCGTCATCCGGATTTTGAAAATAAACAATTTTCTCCCAACTGTCTTACTCCAGAAATTAAAAAAATCGGCAGTGAGCTGATTCATACTTATAACAAAATACCGTCTACTGAAATCTGGAATACAGAATGTATCAACAGTATTATTTTCCAGGTAGAAGCTTATAGAGAAGCAGGATTTTTTAATGCTGAAAAAGACATCATGTTGATTTACGAAGCTTTGGAATCTACTATTACCCATTTGAAGAATCAGGCCGAAGCAGGCTGCAAGTACTTACCAGAGGGAAACCCGGATTTAAATAAGAATAATTTTAAATTTTTCTATAACCGCATGACATTGGGTGACAATACAATAATGGGGATTACAGATCATTTTAAAATGGTTTTTTTAAATTATGATGTAATGAATTATATGACTACAAGGGATGTTAAATTTTGTGAAGATGTTTACAGTGATCTGCAAGGCAGGATGCGGAGGAGTACATTGATCAGTAATTCCGGTGAGAAACAACGAAATATTTTCTTTAATATCTTATTACATAAAATAGAGGATCGCAAAAAAAGTTTATTGATATGACAAGCGGAGAAATACAGGGGCAAATTTTTAAAGCAATCAAAACAAGGGCAGGTGAAAACCAGTTAGTGGCTGATGAAATTGCTAAACTTTTAGATATAAGTACGGATAGTGCTTATAGAAGAATGAGGGGTGAAAAAACGATTTCATTAGATGAATTGCATATACTCTGTAGTCATTATAAAATTTCGTTAGACAAACTCATGAATGTAGACACAGGAGTCTTGCTGTTTGAAGGGAATTTTATAGATTACCAGAATTTTCATTTTGATGCATACCTGAAGGGCATTTCTCATCAGCTGGCTTACATGAATAGTTTTAATAAGAAGGAATTTTTTTATTTATGCAAAGACTCACCCATTTTTCATCATTTTTATTTCCGTGACTTTGCTGCTTTCAAGCATTATTTCTGGATGAGTACTTTATTATACTTCCCAGAGTTCAGGAATAAGAAGATCAATTTGGAAAGTTATCCTGATGAATATTTTGAAATAGGTAAAACGATCCTGGATCTATATGATCAGCTGGATAGTGTGGAAATCTGGAATATTGAAAACCTGAATGGGACACTTCGGCAAATTGATTACTATCAGCAATGTGGACTATTTTATTCTGACAATGATATTTTAAAAGTATATGAAGCCATTGAAAAAATGATGGATCACTTGCTGAAACAGGCAGAGTTAGGATATAAATTTAAATATAATGATCCAGACCGAAAACCAATGGGTAAGTACAGAATGTATTTTAATGAAGTGGTATTGGGCGATAATCAGATGTTGGTTGTTGTAGATGACTCTAAAATTGCTTATGTGCCACATTCAGCAGCGAATTACATGATAACCAGGGATGATGTTTACTGTGACAAATTTCATAATTACCTGCAAAACCTGATGCGTCGCTCAACTTTGATAAGTGAGGTAAGCGAAAAAGAAAGGTCAAAATTTTTCCGGATAATAAAAGACAAAATAAATAGCCGTAAGGAAAAGCTCAAACTATAATTTTATTCTGCAACTTTTTCTATAGTCACATCTTCTGTACTATCTGTAGAATTATTAATATAAAACGATAAAAAAACTTTATGTTGCAGGTAGCTTTTTTTGATATCTGAATTTTTAAAATAAAAATTAATTGTAATGAAAAAATTATTGACAGTTCTTGTCTTTTCAATAGTACTAAGTGGTTGTGATGTACTTTCAAATTTACCGGGTACAGGAGGAGTTACAGAAACAGAGGCAGGACAAGGTATTAAAGAGGCACTTGGGCAGGGATTGGTGAAAGCAGTATTACAATTAAATAAAGAAGATGGTTTTTTCAAAGATGCTTTATATAAAGTATTACTTCCTCCCGATGCGAAAAAAATAGAAAATACTCTTCGTGACCTTGGCATGGGTAAAATGGTAGATAAAGCAATTCTACAGATAAACAGAGCAGCAGAGGATGCAGCGGGCTATGCTAAACCTATTTTTGTTGATGCTATAAAAAGTATGACCATCAGCGATGCAATTGGGTTGGTTAAAAATGGTGATACAAGTGCAACTCATTTCTTTCGGATAAAAACAACTGATAAATTGATCGCCGCTTTTTTACCTGTGATAAAAACATCTTTGGATAAGCTTGATGCAACTAAGTATTACAGCGATGTTGTAAATACATATAATAATTTCCCTACAACCTTTAAAAAAATAAATCCGGATCTGCCGGGATTTGTTACTGAAAGAGCAACAGATGCATTATTTGATCTGGTGGCAAAAGAAGAAGTGAATATCCGTACAAATCTTGCAGCCAGAACAACTGACCTGCTCCGAAGAGTATTTGGAGGTGGTGTTAGATAACCCAGGCGCAACTAATACCTTAAAATATCGTCAAAATACCAGCTAATCCTTAAAATTCAGGGATAATGGTATTATTTTGGCTCATCATTTAATAATTCATCTTATATGAAAACATTTATTACTGCAATTGCTCTCTTTTTTATTTTACCTGCTACAACCTATTCGCAAATAAAAATTCCTAAAATATTATCCGGAAAGACATCCGGTGTTTCTGAAAATGAAGCCGGGCAAGGAATAAAAGAAGCCTTGTTACAAGGGGTTACGAATGCAGTATTAAACCTCAATAAGACCGATGGTTTTTTTGGAAGTGAGGTCTATAAAATGTTTTTACCCGAAGATGCATTAAAAGCTGAAAAGACTTTACGCAAAATTGGTATGGGAGCACAGGTGGATAAAGCAATTTTATCCATTAACAGGGGGGCGGAGGATGCAGTAGCATTTGCCAAACCTATTTTTATTGATGCAATAAAACAAATGACATTGACGGATGCATTGAATATAGTGAGGGGCCCAAAGGATGGAGCTACGAATTATTTCAAAGACAAGACTAAATTAAAGCTGATCACTGCCTTTACTCCATCTGTTGAATCATCTTTAGAAAAAGTGGATGCTACAAAGTATTATTCAGATGTAGTAACTAGTTATAACAAGCTACCTACTACTTTTAAAAAGATAGATCCAGATCTTACGTCATACGTTGTTGGAAAAGCTGTTGATGCATTGTTTGACCAGGTTGCCAAAGAAGAAGCAAATATTAGAGCAAACCCTCTGGCAAGAACTTCGGATATATTGAAGAAAGTATTCGGTAGTAATTAAAACTTAATCAGGGAAAATACTCCAGAATAATAAAACGATCCTTCTTCTAGGGTCTTCTATAGAATAGTTATTGATTTTTGGATCGGGTAGTTTTTCACCCATTCCTTGATATAAATAAAGAATATTGTTAATGGTAGAACCATCTTTAGCTTTACCTACTGTAAATGTTTTTAAAAGATCTATTACAGACTCTGCTCTTGCGTTTGATAATTCTTTATTCAGATCTTCGTTCGTAAGTGGTTTTCTTCCCGACAACTTCATTCTTTCTACCAGTTTGTTATGAAGACTTGTACCATCTACGATCGTCGAACCATCTGCATAGCCTTTAGCAGTAATTACTAATGATAAAGGGAAGTCGGGGTATTTATTGATGAAGTAATCGATTTCCTTTGTAACCGGTTCAAACGTTTTTCCTATTGTTTTAGCTACTTCCTTTGAGAGGTTATATTGGCCGGGATCAAATATTACATCCTGATCCAGTCTTATAACCGTATTCCTGTTTATTAATTCAGTAATTAGAGAAACTTTATCATTGATCAGATCTTCTTTCTTTTTAGAAAATGTCAATGCCTTTTGTAAACGGTTCCAGTCATTTCTGTTTACTGCAACGTCGCCTATCAGTATTTCATTTCTCTTTATAAGAGTATCAATTTCTTTATTAGTAGTATTTATAAATTTTTGAAGACGGTAACTGGCTGTATCATCCATCTCATTCTGATCTTGTTTTACTTTTCTTTTCTTATCCAGTTTTTTTAAATCATTACTATGTGTAAGTAACTGGCTGTCAACTATTGCCAGGTTTTGTTTGTAAGTAGTGACTTTTTTTTGCGGCACACAGGAGAAAAGGTTGGCAGCAATAACTATAACGACCAGCAGGTGCTGTATTTTAAAACTTCTCATAGAAGAATATTTTAAAGATGCTTTTAAAGATAAAAAAGTATTGGCAGAAAAAGAAGATTATGCTCCAGCTAATAATACCTGCCAGGCAGCAGCAATATTGCCATCATTCAATAGCTTTTGAGCATATAAGTGGAGCTCTTTTTCCATTTCTTCAGGGTTGATATTATAATACTGAATGATCTGTTTCAGATGTGAATCATCAAATGAGGGATCTATTGAAGGGATCTCCTGCACATTTGCCAATTGCCCCAGATCATTGCCGGATAATATCTTACTGTTTCTAATGGCCATCGGAAGTGCATCTATACCGATTCCTAATTCTGTATTTGGCTTTTGTACCTGAAATAAATTAGTTTCATCAACCTTACAATACCAATCACCACCAAGCCTGGCTACATGATTTATTTTTCGCTGGTCCATTTTTTTATTTTCATCTAACAACGAGTCATCAATATGCATTATCAGTACTTCACAAATTACCAATTGACCGGCACCGCCTTCATTGCCTAATGGTTTTACTTCAATTACTTTGCATTCTAATTTTACTTTACTTTCTTTTACCATCGGTGGTTTTACTTTTGTTGCTGCAACTTCTGTAAAACCGGCTTTTACAAATTCATTCACCTCTTTTGGAAATTCGCAACTTGATAGTGACATCTGTTGCACCATATCATACGTTACGATATTAATAACAACTTCAGGTACTTCCAGTACATTTTCTAACGTATGCTTGGTGGTATTATCTCTGCCTCTTCTTGCCGGAGAAAAAATTACTACAGGCGGATTGGAAGAGAATAAATTAAAAAAACTAAAGGGGCTTAAATTAATATTACCGGCTTTGTCAATAGTAGAAGCAAAGCAAATTGGCCTTGGTGCTATTACATGTTGCAGGTAATATTGCTTTTCGGCTGGCTTTAAATTTTGCAGATCTAAAATCATATAGTTTTTTTACCGCAGAGAACAGGAGTAATATGAGTTTCCGCTGAGTTAAAAGTTATAGACAATTCTTTGAAATCCTTCTTTTAGCAGAGGTACATTGAAATTAATAAGATAGCCCAGTCTTTTATCTGCTAATTTTAAATAGGTAATTAATTGAGCTTTAAAAATTGGTTCAATTTTATCTACTGCTTTTAACTCAAGAATAATTTCATTTTCAACAAGTATGTCTATTACATAAATTTTTCCTAATAAAACACCTTTATATTCCATTTCAATCGGTACCTGTGCTTTAACTTTAATCTCTCTGATTTGTAATTCTCTTATTAAAGCATTGGCATATGCAGATTCTAATAAGCCCGGCCCCAATTCTCTGTGTACAGTAATACAGGCATCAAGAATATTCCCTCCCAATTCATTTAATCTTTCATTGTCATAATTTCTCTGCGTTAACTCTCTGGCCTCTTGTTCTCTGCGGTTAACCCTTCTTCAAACCCAATATACTCCAATCAGTCTCTTCTGCAACTATCGTATTACTCAGCTTTCCCAATCCATCAATTTCCATTTCTACTACATCTCCAGCCTGTAACCATTGCTCCGTATAATCAGGATCATTGAATTTACCTGTTCCATTCAATTCAAGAAAACAACCAGTACCTACTGTTCCGCTACCAATCACATCACCGGGATAAAGATCAACACCATAAGAGGCTCTTTCAATTATTTCAGCAAAGGTCCAATCCATATCACCTACATTACCCTCACTTACCTGAGTGCCATTTACCCAGCATTTCATATTCAGATTCCAGCCAATACCAGTATGATTTTCTTTGGCAGGTATTTCTAACGACTGTAGTTCATCTAATGTAACCAACCAAGGGCCAATCACTGTTGAAAAATCTTTTCCTTTTGCGGGCCCAAGATTTAATTTCATTTCTTCCATCTGCAATCCTCTTGCACTCATATCATTCATGATCATAAGACCACCAATATAATCTTCTGCCTCTGCAGCTTTTATATTTCTACCATGTTTACAAATTACGATTGCAGCTTCGAGTTCAAAATCCAGTTTATGGAAATGGTCGGGCATGCATCTTATATCTCCCGGCCCACTGATGCTATGATGATTGGTGAAATAAAAGATGGGGAACTGATCAAATTCGGGGATCATGTCTACCTTCCTGTTTCTTCTTGCAGCAGCAACGTGTTGACGAAAGGCATAGCCATCTCTGCAACTGGTAGGGAAAGGTACCGGTGCCAGTAACTGCAACTCATTCAGCGGAACACATTTGTTTGATGTTCTGGTACCTTCCCTTAACATTAATTCACCGGCTTGTGCCTGCGGAAAGGAATCCTCCCAGTAATTTAAAAACATATTCATACTGTTGGGAAGATCGGGATGCAATGTATCCATATCGTACACCATATCATTGATCAGTACACCCAATTGTTCATGTTCATCTTTGATATAAGAAACAAGTTTCATCTGTAATAATTTTAAGAGTTGCTAAGGTAGTTAATTTGAGGTTTTTATTTTTATAAATGCTTTCATTTTCAACCGATTGTGTGGCTGATTATAATCATATGCTTTTTATGAATTTGTATATGATATCGCTTCTCATTCTACATCTTGCTTTCTTATCTTTGCGCCATGGAATTCGAAAAAATTCACAATAAAGGTCAGGCTCAGTTATTTAAGAATCCTTACCTGGAAATGTTGACAAAAACACACCCTTTAGTGATCTGGGGAATGTATACACCCGTAATGGTTTATATGTTGTATTACAGTGGTAATAGTCTTGGGTTTACAACCGGCAGAATTATACTGTTATTTTTGGCCGGGATGTTTTTCTGGACATTTTTTGAATATTTAGCTCATCGCTTCCTGTTTCATATGATTGCCAACAGCGGAAGGGCAAAAAAATTCATTTATACTTTGCATGGTAATCATCATCATTATCCAAGAGATAAGCAGCGTTTGTTTATGCCTCCCGTACCCAGCCTGATCTTATCATCAGCAATTTTTGGTTTGATGTACCTGGTGATGAGGCAAAGTGCATTCATGTTTTTTCCCGGATTTTTATTAGGCTACCTGATGTATGGATCTATGCACTATGCCATTCATGCCTGGAACCCGCCATTCAAATGGATGAAGGGGCTTTGGAGAAATCATCATCTGCATCATTATAAGAATGAGCACAATGGATATGGTGTTAGCTCTACATTGTGGGATCATATATTTGGCACTATGTTCGATCTCAAAAAAGAAAAAGAGGATAAAGAAAAAGTGAAGGAATTAATGTTTGAGAAAAAAGAAAAATAGGGTTACCATTTTTCATCCGAATCAATATCATTGTCCCGCTGACTGAACTGTTGGCGGGATTTTATTTTTTGTAATTGTCTTTCAATGATCAGATCGGCAATTAAACCTGCAGCGTCTTCACCCTGTTTTTGATCCAGCAAATATTTCATTTTAGCTTCATTTACATCTATCCTGTACAGGTAAAAAACAAGTTTTTCAAAATCATTGTTAATGAGATGATTTATTTCGGATGACAGTTTAGCCTTTAATTCTTCATAAGTTAATGTATCAGCTAACTGAAGATCGAGAGAGTTGTTTATTTCTGGGATTAGTTTGGTATTGACAGGTTTCATGATACGCTAATATTTTTCCATTACACCCAATCCGAATAAAGCAAAGTCATACTTTACAGGATCATTTCGATCCAAAGTTCGCAGATAATCAGTTAACTCTATTGCGGCTTGCCAATCAGTCTGTTTACGGGTAAGAATATTCAGTCGCTTGGCTACTCTTGACACATGCAGATCGATAGGGCATATCAATTGAGCAGGAGATATCTTTTTCCAGATACCAAAATCGACCCCATTGTTATCCTGTCGTACCATCCATCTCAAAAACATATTCAATCTTTTGCAACTTGAGTTTCTTTCAGGTGTTGCAATATGCTTTCTGGTTCTTTCCGGGATATGTTCTAATGAAAAAAAGTAATGATGAAAACCAACCAGCATTTTTTCTATGGTATCTCCATGCATAGTGAAAGCATCTTCAAGGCTTTTATATTTTGAGTAGTGAAACTTTAAGAACTCAATAAAATAAAGCAGATCGGTTGTATTAAATGTCCGGTGCTTAAAGGCTAATAATCTTTTTATATCTTTTTCTGTATGCTGCAAGCAGAACTGATAGGGTTCATTGTTCATTAACTGCATCAGCTCTTTTGATTTTTGAATAATAGTAGTTCGATTACCCCATGAAAAGATTGCTGCAAAGAAACCCGCTATTTCGATATCCTGCTTTTTTGAGAAAAGATGAGGAATTGAAACCGGATCATTACTAATAAAAGATGGCTGATTATATTGATCAACCTTTTTATTTAAAAAAACTGATAAAGTAGTTTGCTTATTCAATAGTTAAAAATATCAAAATCATTTTGATACTATGATATATAGCAAAAAACTGATACTTATAAGTAGTAAATAAATATTCTAATAGAATGAAAAGAAAAAGCCGAGTAGAAAAAAACAACGATGGTTAATTACTAAACCACCGTTGTTTAATAGATGAGTTTTATCTTGGTATTATGCTGCCACTGCCTGAAATAGTACTGGTGATTATTGGAGTACCGCGGTAATAAACATTACCACTTCCCGCTATCACTACTTTTAATGTATTGTTTGCCGTGATCTCAACATTTCCGCTTCCACTTATTGTTGCTTCCACTTTGTCAGCCACAAAGTTTAGTGCATTAATATTTCCGCTTCCTTCAATTGAGGAATAGAAATTTTGTGATGACCCCTGGCTAATACTGACATTTCCTGATCCAAAAGTATTGACATTGAAATTCGTTGTACCACTAAATGTTCCAGTTGTACTTATATTTCCTGAACCCTCAGTAACCAAACCTTCTAATACAGGCATTGTAATAAATACTTCAGTATTGTCATTTCTGACATTTGTATTTTCTTTATACCCAAGTTCAAGTGTGGTGTTTACCAATTTTGTTTCAAAGTAGGGTAACAGGTTATTATATCCTTTCACTTCTACTTTAAAAACTGCTCCTTCAGTTATATAAACATTTGTACTGCCTGAAACCGATACTGATTTGAAATTGTTGATATTTCTGGTTTCAGTTATTACGGAGCCATTACCGGTAATTCTTTCTTTTGAACAAGAAATTAATGTCAACATGACAGCGGCGAATACTACAAACACATTTTTTTTCATAACAAAGATTTTTTTGATTTTTAGATAATAGTTATACTAGTGATACGCCAAATTCTAATCCATGTTACAGGTGTAAACTGCGAAGGATGCCATAAACTCATTAAAGTAGAGGAAACAAAACCCGGGGTATAGAAAATACAGGGTGAAATATGTAAATCGAACTGCTAAATAACTTATTTATTCAGCCATTCTTTATAAGCTGAAGCCCTTTTTTGGCTGATTATGATGGATTCTTCATGTGAAGGAGAGAGGTGTACGGCTAATTTTCCATTTTCTTCATTTGTAAAATACTGACAGGCTTTCAGGTTTATAATGAACTGACGGTTAGCTCTGAAGAAAAGGTTATCTTCTAAAACCCTCGATAGTTCTTCCAGGGAGTGGTTCAGCAGGTAGGTATCGGATTGAAAAGTCTTAAGAGTTGTATAATTCCCGTTTTTATAAAAATAAGCAATGGTCTCTACAGGAATCGGGATGTTCTTATTTCCTGAAACGGCTATCAGAATATTTATTTTATCTGATTTACTTTGTTCCTTGTACTCTTCATCTTCATCATCGGTTCCGGGCTCCTTTTGAATGTCTGATATTTGAAGAGTATCAGGTCCGGGTTTTACATTTTGTAACGTAAATAGTTTTTCTTTCAATGATTCTAATTCAACCTTTTGTTCTTTGCTTTTTTGATAGAAATAAAAACCTACATAAAGAAAATTCCAGAAAATAATAAAAAGGATACCGATCGGTAATTCTGTATAGAAAAAATCTACATCTTCCTTTTTATACCCCATTATGATCAAAAGATAGGTATACATATAGAATAGTACAAAAAACGATGGGATCATTATTCCTGCTACGATCTGATAAAATATTCTGGTGGTAAAATTTTTATTCCATGGATATTGTATATCAAGATAGGAGGTAATGATATTGATATAAGTGGTTACAATAAATACTAACATTATTCCGGCAAGAATATCCGGAATGAAATATTTGCCTTTTGTAATAGATATTATATCGGCAAAAGAGGAACTGCCAAGAAAAGTCAGGAATAAACTTATCACAATAGAAGTGATCAGTCGTGCCCAAAAATCACGGTATGGGGTAAGTTCACTACTCATATATCAGCCTGTTTTATTATTTAACATACAGGCAAATCTTTGGTTTGTTAAATGATCTTAATTGTCCTGGTTATTCAATAAAACTGTTTTTGATTCTGTCATCTTTTATTGGTGAATAATGTGAAATAAATTCACCATTTACGATCAGGTTTTCGAAATAACATTTATAACCTTTTGAACCTTCTGTTTTAGTTTTGGGTTGAATAAAAAAATGTAATTGAGGTTCAGGTGAATTTCCTGAATTACCACAATGTCCCAGAAGCTGACTTTTTTTTACCAGGTCATTAAATTTTACCTTGATAGAATTTAATTTTAAGTGAGACAATGAAATATATTCCTCATTGTTTGTTTTCAATACCACACTATTACCATAAAATTGTTTGGTATTCACAATTCCCGGAATATTGTCACTAATTCCTTCTACAACAGCTATCACAATTCCATCACAGGGAGCAGTTATTGGTTTATCAAATGCAAAATAATTTTCATTGATTTTACCATTAGATCTATATGATTTACCTGTACTATCCGTTATTGTCAGATTAAGTGAATAGGTCTGTCTTATGTTTTCTTCAGAATTGTTTTTATTATAACCTCCGGAGTGAACATTCCATTCGCCTGTAACTGGTAATATCAATTTAGTATGATTACGATTTTTAGTATCCTTTTCTTCTGGTTTATCAATTGGCAAGTCAGAATCAATATTTTTATTCATTCCTTTACAGGAAAAAAGAATAAAAATTATAAAAAGAATTGTAACATTTTTCATGTTATTAATTTAATCAGCCAATTGCTTTATTCAGATCCTCGATCAGGTCATCGGCATCTTCAATACCTACACTTAACCTGATCAACGAATCGCTCAGCCCATTTTTTATTCTTTCCTCTCTTGGAATGGAGGCATGTGTCATACTTGCAGGATGGTTGATCAATGATTCTACCCCACCCAGGCTTTCAGCTAATGAAAATAAATGTGTAGAAGATAAAACCCTGTTCGCTTCATCCACACTATCATTTTTTAATTCAAAAGAGATCATACCACCAAAATCCAGCATTTGCTTTTTCGCTATAGCATATCCGGGATGTTCTTCAAAACCCGGCCAGTAAACTTTTGCCACTTTTGGATTATTTCTAAGCCAGTTAGCAATTGCTTTTCCATTTTCACAATGGGCTTTCATTCTTACACCCAATGTTTTTATTCCTCTTAATACCAGAAAACAATCCATTGGGCCGGGTACTGCACCACAGCTTTTTTGGATGAAATATAATTTTTCTCTTAACTCAGGATCGTTCATCATTAAAGCACCCTGAATTACATCACTATGCCCACCTAAATATTTTGTTACCGAATGCATTACTATATCTGCTCCAAGATCCAATGGGTTTTGCAAATAAGGCGATGCAAAAGTATTATCAACGGCCAGCAGTATTTTTTTTGATTGAGTGATAGAAGCAACTGCTGCTATATCTGTAATATTCATTAATGGATTTGTCGGCGTCTCAATCCATACTAATTTTGTTTTGCCGGTAATTGCCTTTTCTACATTTTCAGCATTGGTTGTATCAACATACTTGAATACAATTCCAAACCTTTCAAATACTTTGGTAAATAAACGGTAAGTACCACCATACATATCATTGGCGCAGATCACTTCATCTCCCGGTGCTAATAATTTTATTACAGCATCTGTTGCCGCTACACCACTGCTGAATGCCAATCCGAATTTTCCATTTTCAATTATTGCAAATGCATCTTCCAGTGCTTTACGGGTAGGGTTCTGACTTCTGGCATACTCATAACCTTTATTTTTCCCCGGTGCTTCCTGTACATAAGTGGAAGTCTGGAAGATAGGGGTCATAATGGCTCCGGTAGAAGGGTCTGGTTCTGCCCCGGCATGGATCAATTTTGTTGCAAGCTTCATACTATAGTTGTTGAATTATTAGAAAGTGCAAAGATGACGATTTCAAGTCACTTAAAAATGGCAGCAGCAGAGAGATATCGCCAATCGTAATTATCAGCATCATAAGAATTTTTAGGCTCAATTTTTTTATCAAGTACTGAAGGGTTTAATACTTTTTCATTCACCAATGTACTTTTAGCTTCTTGAATAGCTATTTGAACATTCTTATTGCTCATCCAGTTTTTTTGTGGTGGTTCAAAACCAACTTTATCTTTTCTCCATGTAATTGATTCGGGGAGTTCATTTTTCATTGTTTCTCTTAATATCCATTTGGTCCATCCATTCCTTACTTTAAAATGTGCCGGTAAAGAGAAAATAAACTCAACCAATTCATATGAAAGGAAAGGTAAACGGACCTCTCTTCCATGCGCCATTGAGTTTCTGTCAGCATATTTCAATAATTCTTCTAATCCATGCGTACAAGTATTAAAGTATAATGCATTATTCAACGTAAATCTTTCCGGTACTGCATAATAAGCTTCTTTGCTTTGTAGTTTAATAAACTCTTTGGTAAAATCTTCATGCTTGATAGCATTCAATAGAAACCTGTTCTCTAAAACGATTGTTGCAAAATCCGGAAAATAAGAAGCGATAATATTTTTGAAATCAAAATTTTCTGTGACTCCCAATTCTCTGGCAGCTTTTATCTCTTTACTTTTTTTTAATTTTCTTTTACGAAAAAGTTCCTGCCAGTACCATTTATAATATTTACGATACCCGGCTAGTGTTTCATCGGCACCCTGCCCATCCAATAATACTTTGGTGCCATGTTGTTTGGCTAATTCATATACTTTGTATTGAGCATAGACACTGGCAGAGCCAAATGGAACTTCCTGGTGATAACAAAATTTCTGCCAGTCTTCCAACAGATCATCAGCAGAAATAGCCGTAGTATATTGTTGCAGGTTGAATTTTTCTGTAACCATTTTAGCATGTGCTGCTTCATCATTCTCAAATCCGGGGAATACTGCAGTATATGCTGTTAATGAAGAAGAACTATTAAAAGATGAAACAGCTGCAATGATGGAGGAGCTGTCTAAACCACCGCTAAGAGAAGTGCCGATCGAAACATCACTTCTCAGTCTTCTTTTTATGGAAGTAGAAAAAAGATGGTTGAATTGTTCTAATGCCTCGCTATCAGTAATTTTTTTGCTTTCATTTTCTGGATCTATATCCCAATACTTTTCAAGTATTAATTCATTATTCGCCAGATAATATTTTAAGCAGGTAGCTGCTGGAAGTTTATTGATGTTTTCAAAAAAAGTTTCTTCGGGTTGGTTTGGGTTATCGGTATATCCAATGGTGATGAAATTAAAAAGCATTTTCTGATTGGGTATTCTTTCTACACCAATAGCCCACAGGGCTTTCATTTCTGAAGCAAATAATAATCTGTTTTTATCTCTGTAATAAAAGAAAGGCTTTTCTCCGAAGCGGTCTCTAGCAGCAAACAATTCTTTTTTATTCTCATCCCAGATAGCAAAGGAGAACATACCATCAAAATGATCAACACAAAGATCTTTCCAATGGTCATAAGCGGCTGCAATTACTTCTGTATCCGTTTGGGAATGAAATGTATAACCAAGTTTAGAAAGTTCCTCTTTTAATTCTAAATAATTATAAACTTCTCCATTATGAATGATTGTATACTGAGTTGTACTTTCACCTTTAGTAGCATAATGCATTGGTTGATGACCTGCCATACTCAGATCAATAATAGAAAGCCGGCGATGACCTAAACCTGCAGTTGCATTATCATTGATCCACATTCCTTCTCCATCGGGGCCTCGGTGTTGCAATGAATCATCCATTGACTGAAGTTGTTGCTTCAGTAATGATTTATAATCTTCGGTATTGGTTGATGGTTGGCGGGTAATAATGCCTGCAATTCCACACATGGTGTAAATATCGAACTAATAAGTTCTAAATCCCAAAAAACAGAATAGAGGTTTTGTTTTTTATTTAAAAGTAATTGGAAGGTGGGCTTCTAAATGATCCCATTCCATTACCAGATCAACGGCATTGTTTTTTTCTTCGAAGTACATGGTGAAAAACTCAAGTGGATCTTCTTTTATTGTAACAGGTATCTGAAATCTTGCAATGTCCTGCGATGCATCTGGATGTAACCCCCAGCTATCAATATTATTATTCAGCACAATCGTCCATGTTTCTTTTTCAGGAATACAATAAAGAACATAACGACCGGCTTTAATTTTCTTGTTTTGAATGGTTACCTCATTATAGAAGTCAATTTCAGTGGCTTCATTCGCACCAAGGCGCCACGGCTCTCCATACTTTAATAAATTCTGAAACAATCTTCTTCCACCAAGATGCGGACGGCTGTAAATAATTCTTGCTTTTGGAAGTGCACTGGTTGCTTTTGACATTTTCATTTGCGGATAATCAACAGGGAAATAGCTCATATCCATTGGTGAAACATCAGTAGGATCAAAAGGATTAATTGAATTGTCTGGTTTTATTATTTCAACACTATCACCTTTCTTGGAATCGGTCAGCGGAGTATTATCAGTTTTGTTATTTGTACAGGCAAACGAAATAACAGAGGCAAAGAAGATGAGTGCTAATGCTTTCATATAATTAGTTATTAAAAAGTGATCGGTAACGCCACCTGCACATTATCCCATGCAATTATAAGATTATATCCGCTGATTGATTTATCAAAGATCATTGATAATGATTCTATGATCATATTGGTCTTTTCTACAGTCACTTCTGTTCTAACGACATCTTTGGCACTAGAATATTTAAAAGAGCCCCATGTGTCGGTATCTTTATTAACAATGATCGTCCAGGTGTTCTCATTCACAATTGCATACAATGTATAACGGCCTTTAGTGATCTTTTTCCCGCCGATTCTTACATTCCTGAAAAACTCAATTTCTGTTGCTTCATTGGCTCCCAATCTCCATACTTCTCCATATTTTACCAGCGAACCAAAGATCGTTCTTCCTGCCTTTTGTGGTCTGCTATAGATAACTCTGGCTGCCAGAGGTTCTGTTATCTTCTCCTGAATTTTCAGTACGGGATAATTTACCGGATAATAGGCCATGTCCATTGGTGATTTATCTACCGGAGGGATATTATTTTGTGCTAACAAGGAAAAAAAAACTAACTGAAAAACAGATAGAAGAAGAATGACCTTTTTCATATTTAAATGCTATTTACAAATGTAAAACGAATTGTTTATCCGGAAGTTACCATTTATATAATCAGATCATCCTTATTTATCAGCTCATTGAACTTCTTTTCTGTAAATGGAATTACCGCTGCGAGGAAATGACGGGAACAGTCCTTCAAAAGTTGGTAGTGTTGTTCAAATAATTCAAAAGCGGTATTACTTTCAGTTAAATAAGTTGCCCTTCTTGCCACACCTCCCATACTCTTTTCAATACCCCATTTTGTACGGTAGTTATATAACCAGTTCTGCATTTTCATATAAGGGTACATGGCAGCAAATTTTTCGACCAGCCATTGTGTATTATTATCAAGATGCTGATAAACATCCTGTGAAAATTTGAATAAGGAATCTTCGGAAAAATAATGTTGATCTGTAGCCAGAAAATAATCATAGACCACATCTACAAATGCACCGCTGTATAATCGATATGCCGGTCTGAAAACTTCCTTTGCAGCTTTAGTAGCTTCATGTTGATCGGTAAATGTATCTATTTCCCGATGTAGCATGATGCCTTTTTGAATGGTAGTAGGATAATCAAATTTCTTTTTTCCTTTTACATAATCACTGATCATATTGCCCACCAGAATTTCAGGATGATCAAAAGAAAGATATGCGTGGGCTAAGTAGTTAATGATTTTATTATTTCTTCTTTATAAAATTAATCATTTCATCTGTTAGCTGTTTCATTACCTGCAGAACCGGGTTGCTATAGCTTTTTATATTTTCAGCTTTATCAAGGGTGTTTACTTCTTTTAATATATGGTTCATATTTTTTATGATAACCAGTTTGGCTTTCGGATTGGCAGCTTTTAAATTTTCTGCATCGGTTTCTTTTACCTGTATATCAGTGGTTCCCTGGAGTATGAGTATCCGGCAGTTTAGTACTTTAATGATTTTTTCAGGATCGTAAGTGAACCAGGAGATCAAATAGGGTTGAACAGAAGGCCTGAATAAGGAAAACAACTGGGGATTAACCTTTTTTATTCTGTAACCATCTTTTAATGAATCCAGTGCTGTATAGCTTTCGTCTTTAAGGTTTTCTGGTAAGGTGGCTAATTGTTCTTTTAATATATCAGCAGCATTTCTTCCAACGCCGGCAATACTGATATATCCTGCAGGATCAACTTTATTTGCCAGCACCATTCCAATCAAAGAACCTTCACTGTGTCCGGCAATGTATATTTTTTTAAAACCATTTTCTTTCAGGTAATTATACAAAGCCTCAGCATCATTCACCATATCTGAAAAAAGGAGACTGTCTTCAGTAATACCCTGTCTTAATTTACTTTTCCCAATACCTCTTTTATCATAACGCAATGAAGAAATGCCATTTTCTGCCAGCACAGCTGCTATTTGCAATAAGGAGTTATTCTTTCCTTTTATAAGTGGAGAATTGCCATCCCTGTCCGTAGGTCCGGAACCCGCAATTATTAAAACAACTGCTTTCTTTTTATTTCCTGTTGTAAAGAGTGTGCCTGATAGTGTAACATTTTTAGTGGTAACTGAAACCTCAGTTGTGTCAACAGGTTTTTCTTGTGCCAATAAATTAAAAAAGCAGAACAGGAGTATTGAAAATAGTATAGAACTTTTAATTATTGATTTCATTTTTCTTTTTTCTGTTCTTATAAATATTGAAAGAATAAACACAGGGAATAATAGTGATGATCATCATGACTGAAAAAAAAGTGATCAAGGCGATTTTTCCGGGTAATAGCAAACAGATGACAGCCAATGCCAATCCTCCAACAAACCAGAGTTTACCTGCAAGGGCATGTGTTCTTTTCCAATTGTCAGGATTTTCCAATGTCCATGGAAGCCTGAGGCCGGCAAAATAGTTTGGTTTAAGATTAGGTAAATAATTACCAATGATAGCGAACAGTAAACCAACACTACTCAATATTATACTGACATTAAAGGCGGAAGCTCCTTTAATGCCACTATAGATCATCATACAACTTATAGCTGACATAAAAACGGTAACGGCAAACCCGATCCGCAATAAACGGTCTTTATTTTCTGCTGCATACCTTTTTGGATCAATTCGATAAATATTTTTAAGCAATAGAAAAATTAATCCGCTTGCAACACAAATAATACATACAGCAGTTAGCAATTCAGTTTTGTCGCCAAACCTGTCGGGTTCTCCATTTACACCAAAATGCATTGGAACTTTTTCTTGCAATTTTTTCCAGATAATGCCTAAATAGGCAAGTGGTATCAATATGATAAGCCAGACTATTTTATTCAGAATCCTGTTCATGATCATTTCTTTTTTGATTTAAATTGTAAAAACCATTTTAAAATTTCATCCACTACGGTAGTATTTAATGAATAATACACATATTGTCCTTCTTTCTCTGCAAATACCAGTTTTGCCTGCTTCAGCAGATCCAGGTGATGAGAAATACTGGGAAAGGAAATATGAAACTGTTCTGCGATCTCACCAGCTGTCATATCCTTTTGCTGCAAAAGCTCAAGTATTTCTCTTCGGGTAGGATCATTTAATGCTTTGAAAATAATATTCATGCTAATAAGTGTAATTATATATTTAGACAAATGTCTAAATAATATTTTATTTTTCAAAATAATCATTAAAATATTTAAGGTTTTAATAAGGTCAGATTGATAGTCGGTTTTAAAATGTGCTAAGTGGTTTGTTTACGGTAACCTTTGTTAACAGCTATTAACATAGCACTCCATTAATCACTTTTGGCTTGCACCAGGTTGTAACCTAACCTACATTTGAAGCGTCAAACCAATAAACCATAAAATTAAATTTATAGATATGAAAAAGATAATTATTATGCTGGCCATTACAGTTTGCACACTAAGTGCATTCGCCGGGGAAGGTAAAGTAAGCCAAAAAGTATTAGATGCTTTTAAAACAGAATTTTCAACTGCCACTAATGTTACATGGGATGTTGGTGATAATTATTATAAAGCAACTTTTAATTACAATGAAAAATTTGTATTTGCTTTTTTTGATGAGGATGGAGAAGTGTTGGGTGTAACAAGATATATTATGCAAGAAAATCTTCCTATTAAATTACAAACTGATCTTAATAAGTATTATGATCAGTACTGGATCAGTGATCTGCTGGAAGTGAATAAGGATAATACAACATCCTACTATATCACTCTGGAAAATGCAGATACAAAACTTGTTTTAAAATCAAGTGGCGGAAGCAATTGGAGTGTTTATGATAAAGAGAGAAAGTCGTAGTATAAAGTTTTGGTGTGTGGTAAATCAAAACCCCGTTACTCCTTTGCTGGAGGCGGGGTTTTTCATTTTGAAGTAAGACAGGTTAATAAAAATTATTTAGTGTTAAGTTGTTTAACATTGGCTACCGCAAATCACTATTCACTTGACTTCAGTTATTATCACTTGTAGATTTGAATAGAATTAATCAATAACTATTAATCATTAAACTTTTAAGCCATGAAAAAATCAACAGCATTACAAATCAGAAAACTTAGTCAGGTAAGGAAAATCTTTTTAGCATTATCGTTTATGTTAGTCATTGCAGGTGCCAGTGCTTATGCAGCATCAGAACCTGAGATCAGTGAAAAAGTGAAAGCATCTTTTAATAAGGAGTTTGTGGGGGCTCACTTACTGGAATGGAATGATTTGGGTGAATATAAGAAAGCTACTTTTATTTTGGGTAATCACAGAACACAGGCTTTTTTCAGAGAAGATGGTCAGTTAGCAGGAAGTATCAGGTCGCTTTTTTATAGTCAGTTGCCTTTGGCAGTTATGACATCAGTTGATAAGCGTTTTGCGATATCAGCAATTTGGGATGTTAGTGAAATAAATAATTCATCCGGAACTACCTACATCATCACTTTAGAAACAAAGATCAGAAAATATAAAGTGAAAGTTGATTCGAATGGAAATTTCAATGATATTGAAAGAATAAGAAAAAAGTAATTTTTTAAATAATTCTTTAAAAGCCGCTTCAATTTATTGTAGCGGCTTTTTATTTCTGCAAAACTGTATTTTTGCGGTCTTGTTGGTAAATGCTGAAAATAATAGTGTACTGTTATTGCATCTGATTCCGGCAGACAAAACTGCATTGTCCCCCGCCTATTGGGGTCTGAAGGCAAATTAAAAACTTTCAATATGAGTAAAGGTCCTGTTTCAAAATTTATTGAACACCATTATCGCCATTTCAATGCAGCTGCATTAATGGATGCTGCTAAGGGGTATGAAAAACATTTACTGGAAGGTGGCAAAATGATGGTAACACTGGCTGGTGCTATGAGTACCGGTGAGTTGGGAATTTCTTTGGCAGAAATGATCCGCCAGGGAAAAGTAGATATCATCAGTTGTACAGGTGCTAATCTTGAAGAAGATGTAATGAACCTTGTAGCACATTCACATTATAAAAGAATTCCCAATTACCGTGATCTTACACCACAAGAAGAATGGGATCTGTTGGAAAATCATTTTAATCGTGTTACTGATACCTGTATACCGGAAGAAGAAGCTTTTCGTCGTTTGCAGAAGCACCTTGTAAAACAATGGAAAGAAGCTGAAGCAAAGGATGAGAGATTTTTTCCACATGAATTTTTATACAAAACAATATTAAGCGGCGAGTTAAAACAGTATTACGAAATAGATCCAAAAGATAGCTGGGTAGTGGCTGCAGCAGAGAAAAATATTCCAATTGTTGTTCCCGGATGGGAGGACAGCACAACAGGAAATATTTTTGCCAGTTATGTGGTGAAGAATGAATTAAAGGCAAGTACAGTGAAGAATGGAATAGAGTACATGGTGTGGCTTACAGACTGGTACCGGAATAATTCTGCTAATAAAGGAGTTGGGTTTTTTCAGATAGGTGGTGGTATTGCCGGCGATTTTCCAATTTGTGTTGTTCCGATGATGTACCAGGACCTGGAGTGGCATGATGTACCATTCTGGAGTTACTTCTGCCAGATAAGTGATTCAACCACTTCTTATGGATCTTACTCCGGTGCCGTGCCTAATGAAAAGATCACATGGGGGAAATTAGATATCAATACACCTAAATTCATTGTAGAAAGTGATGCTACTATTGTGGCACCTTTAATTTTTGCATGGGTGTTGGGTTGGTAATAAATTTTATTTTTTAAAAATTAATCCCGTTCCATTTAACCGGAACGGGATTTGTTTATATGAGGAAAGGCCTGGATCAAATTTTCATAGATAAGATCATAAAATGACCCTCACTCAAATTAATTACGATAAATAGACCTGTTTGGATGTCATTCGTTTAAAAAATAAAAAACCCTCTTTAACGAAAGAGGGTTTTTTTATATCGTTGTATTTGTAATCGCTGTTATTTATCTTCTGGGTACTTCAAGTTTGATATCTCTTTTTAACATATCGTTACGATTTGCCATTTCCCAGGCGGTATAAAAAACAAGCTGTGCTCTTTTTGCCATCAATTGGTAATTGATCTTATCAGGTGTATCTGTTGGTTTATGATAATCTGCTTTTAACATGCCGTCATAATAAAAAATAATAGGTACTCCTTTAGCAGCAAAGTTGTAATGATCGCTGCGGAAATAGATCCTGTTCGGATCTTTAGGGTCGTTGAATTTATAATCTAATTCTAATTTTGTATAAAGTTTATTTACTTTTTCACTGATGATCTTAAGATCGCTACTTATTTTATCATCACCTACAACATAAACATAATTTAATGTATCGCCGATATGACGGCTGGAATCACTTCTGCCGATCATATCAATATTCAGATCAACTGTAGTTTTATCCAACGGATAAATGGGATGATTGGCATAATAGCCTGAACCCCATAAACCCTTTTCCTCACCGCTTACGGTCATGAATACGATTGATCTACGAGGTCCATTACCTGCTTCTTTTGCTTTTACAAAAGCTTCTGCTAATTCCAATATACCGGTTGTACCAGATCCGTCATCATCTGCACCATAATAAATAACATCACCTCTTTTTCCCAGGTGATCATAATGCGCAGTTAATAAAACATATTCATCCTTAAGATCAGTTCCTTCAATAACCGCAATTACATTGGAGGCAGTTGTAGTTTGTGTGATTTTTGAGAAACCTAATTCAATATCTGCAGTATAGGTTTTTGGGAGCAGTGTTCCGGCTTTTAATTTATTAAAGAAGTCTTTGCCATCATCTCCCATAATAGTTGAAACTGCATTTTCAGAAACACTGAATGTAAAAGGGATTTGAGCAGCCTTAAAGCTGTTCATGCTCCAGTTACTATTGGTAAATGATGCATTTCTTGGAAAATTATTATAAATGATCATCAATGCTGCAGCACCATGACTCATCGCTGCATTCATTTTTCCAAATGAACTTGATGGTGATCTGAAACCGGATACAGCTTTATAATCTGAAGGGGTACCATCAGCAATGATAACAAGCTTGCCGGTAACATCAAGGTCTTTATAATCATCACGGTTGTCTGCATCACTGATACCATATCCTGCAAATACGGCTTCAGAAAAACGCATTTCAGCTACATAATTATTTGCCTGTGGCTGAAAATCTTTATTCAATTCCAATACAGCTCCGTTTACATTCATAGTGGCACCTGCTATTGAATCTTTATATAAATTATACTGTTGACGATAGCTTCCATTATTGCCGGGAGCTAAGCCCATCGATTTGAATTGAGATGCGATATAATCCGCAGCTTTTTCTAATCCCGGTGATGGTGTATTTCTACCTTCCATTTCAGCACCGGCAATGATATACAAGTGTTTCTTCATATCATCTGCTGTAATGGTGGTAGCTGCTTTTTTTGCATACTTATCATTTTTTTGTGCAAGTGAAAATAAAGGCAGGAATAAAAAAATGTAAACAATGTTTTTTTTTGTCATGTGATGTAATTGATTGGTAATTGTTTCCAAAGTGGAACTATTGATTTTATATTACTTTTTTTAAGGACGCAAAAACAACCCCTTCCGTTTTACAGAAAGGGGAGAATTGTATGATTGGTGAAAGTTATTTTATTAAGCACAGGCAATTTTTTCAACCCGTTTGCCATGTCTGCCTCCTTCAAATTCAGTGGTAATGAAAAGTGCTACCATTTTTTCAGCATCCCCTTCTCTTACAAATCTTGCCGGGATACAAATGATATTGGCATTATTATGCCCTCTGGCTAATTGTGCCAGTTCCTCGCCCCAGCAAATAGCAGCACGGACGCCCTGGTGTTTATTGGCTGTCATCGCTACACCATTTGCACTACCACAAATTAAAATGCCAAAGGCAGCATCGCCATTATCAACTGCAGATGCAACAGGATGGGCAAAGTCAGCATAGTCAACCGAATCTTTACTATCTGTTCCAAAATCTTTAAATGATAATCCTTTTCCTTCTAAAAAAGAGATCAGGTCTTCTTTGTAATCATATCCTGCATGATCACTTCCTATTGCAATTGGTTTGCTGAGATCAAATGGCGAATGCATAGTAATAAATTTTAGTTAGACAAAATCAGGATAAGATCATGTTAATTACAAAGTTAAATAACTCAACAATCATAATTTACAATAATAATCTTACATTAACTCCACTCTTCTTCTTCTTCTTTCTGACTTTTATTAATGCGGGAAGCTATGATGATGCTTGCTTCAAATAATAAATAAAGTGGTATTGTAACGATTGTTAAGCTAAATGGATCAGTTGATGGTGTAATTATTGCAGCAGCTATCAATATTACTACAAATGCATGTCGTCTGTATTTTCTCAAAAATTTACCTGTAACAATTCCGATTCTGGCTAACACCATTACCAATAACGGCATTTGAAATAAAATTCCGATACCAACAGTTGTATAGATAAGATTTTCTAAATAATCTGAAAAGGTTGGCATTATTTGGATCTGGGAACTTAATTTATAGTTGAAATAGAAATTTACCATGAAAGGGGTCAAAATAAAATATCCAAATGCCACTCCGGTAAAAAATAAAATAGAGACCCAGAAAATTACTCCCCTTGTTTTTTTCAACTCTTTTTCTGATAAAGCCGGTTTCAGGAATTTCCAGAACTCCCAGAATACATAGGGAAATGCAATAATAAAACCACCAATAAATGCCAATGTAAAAGAAGCAATGAACTGGCCAGTCATAGTTGTTTCCAGAAACTTTACATCTACCTGCTGAAAACAAAGTGTATCGCCGATGCCAATTTTGTGGCCAATGGTACAAAGCCAGCGGGCAGAAATAAAATCGGCACGGGTGGGGGCAAATAGTACTTCATTAACAACAAAGTCTACATATACAAAAACGACGATGGCGCCAATCAGTACAGCAATTACAGAACGGATAACATGCCACCGCAGATCTTCAAGATGATCAATAAAAGACATTTCTGCCTTTGGATCTTTTTTTCGCTTATTAATAAAATCGAGTAATGCCATTTGCTTTATTCAGAGAGGGGCAAAGATAAGGAGCAGGTTTGTAGTCAGCAGCTAAAAGCTTCAGGCTTTTGTTATTTCAACTTCTTCATTTTTACCATTTCGATCCTCGTATCACTTACATGCAATATTTCAAATTCAAAATCTTCAATAATGATCCTTTCTTTATAGTTGGGTATTTTTTCACAGTGGTTGATGATATAACCAGATAATGTTTCAGACTCACTTTCACCAAAATCAAAGCCATATTTTTCAGTAAGAAAATCCAGTTCGATCCTGCCGGAAAACATGAACTCATTTTCTGCAAGTTGTTTATCCACGAATACTTCGGTGTCATACTCATCATGTATTTCGCCAAACAACTCTTCCAGTACATCTTCCATAGTAATGATTCCGGCAGTACCACCAAATTCATCCACTACCCAGGCAATGCTCTTTCTTTCCCGGGTAAATTTATTGATAAGCCCTGAGGCACTCATACTTTCAGGAACAGCAGGAATTGGCAACAATATGGATTGAATGCTCTCTGGTTTTTTAAACAGATCTAGCTGGTGTATGTACCCGGTAATATGGTCAATGTTTTCATGATATACCACCAATTTGCTGAGTTTTGTTTCTATGAATTTGTTAGCTACTTCTTCCATTGTGGCAGTGTCTTCAATACCAATTATCTCTTTACGGGGTACCAGGCACTGGCGGATTTTTACTTTTGGAAGTTCCTGTGCATTTTCCATTAATTGGGTATTCCGCTCTTGCCGCTCATCTTCGGGAGAAATCTGGAAAAGATGTTTAAGGTCTCTCCGGTTGATGGGATCTTTATTTTTATCGAGCCTTATATTGAACAGGTATTTTAAAACCCATTCAGATATATTGATCAAACCGATGGCAACAGGATGAAATAACTGGTAAAAGAAATTGGTGAAAGATGCCAGCTTGCCAAGTAAATAATTGCTTTTAGAACGAAAGATGGCACGGGGAATAAATTCAGCAAATATTAAAACAAAAAAGGTTGCTAGTATAATCTCAACTATGATGTGTATTGTATCTGAGCCAACATTTAGTTTCAGCCAAACAGGTGCCATTACAGTACTGATCTGCAATCCCAGCACAACCAGAAAAATAGTGTACCCGATCAAAGTGGTACCGATAAACTTTGCAGGTGATTCTACAAACCTGGAAAGTAATATACCTGATGTGCCGCCCTGGTTTTTTTTGATCTCAATATTCAAACGGTTGGCACTGTAAAAGGCCATTTCAATACCTGCGAAAAAGCCCATGAATAAAAGGGTAAGTACAAATAGTAACAAATTGCTCCATTCAAACATATTGCGAAGATAAATAAGAACTGTTAACTGGTAGTTTATACAGAATTGATAGAAAAAATTGATTGAATGGGAGTGAATCAGATGTTTAAAAACTGACGAACCGTTTCTTCTGCTTCTTTGCAGGCTCTTTTAAGATCATCGTTCAGAATGATGTGATCAAACTGCTCTTTGAATGAAAGTTCATAAGCCGCTTTATTAAGCCTGGCCTGCAGGGAAGCTTCTGTTTCAGTGCCTCTTGCTTTTAAACGATTTTCCAGCTCTTCTATAGAAGGGGGTTCAATAAAAAGAGACAAAGAATTATAAGGGTATAATTGCTGCACATTGATTCCGCCTTTTACATCTACATCCAGCAACGGTGATCTGTTATGTTGCCATATTCTTTCCAGCTCACTTTTCAACGTACCATAATATTTTCCTTCATACACCATTTCCCATTCTACAAACTGATTCTGATCTATCTTCTTCTTAAAATCATTTACCGGAATGAAATAATAATCCACTTTATCTTTTTCATAATTGCGGGGCTCACGGGTAGCACATGAAATGGAAAACTCAAGTTGGTCCGGTATGGTTTTTAGCAAATGGCGGGTAACAGATGTTTTACCAGCACCTGAAGGGGCAGCAATAATAATAAGTTTGTTAGCTTTTTGAAGCATAATGGTAAAGTGGACAAATGTAACTATTTATCATTTGCTATGCAGAAACTTGAATTATAAGTGAAAATATTTGCAGCAGATTATAGAATTGAAATATCTATACAACAGCGAAACCTGTTTTTTTTAAAATGATCTGTACTGCTCAATTAAACCAGACTGCATACCCTTTTTTACGCAGGTCCCAGGCAAGTTTTTCTTCCATCAATAATGCTTCCTGTCTCGTCATTGGTTTTGTATTTAAATGATCATACAGGCTGGGACGAAGGTAGGCGCCATATTGCTGTACAATGTTTGCCGATAGTTTATGGCCTTTTTTATTAATGTATCCGGTTTTATGTTGTTTGAAACGTTCTGCAGGAGTTTTACTTGTCATTCCTACATATAGACATTCCAGTACACCATTAAATTGAGGATTTGCATTCCGAAACCTGGTGTTTTCAGTAAACACCTTCTTTCTTAATTCAACTACGTATACCTGGTATATTGATCTTGCCACAGAATGCTTTTTGCTTATAATAAAAATACTGTTGTGTTTTTTAATTGCCCCTTTTACTTACAACTTTAATTGTATAAACCTTGTCAATAAGTTTAATAATTAGTACAGTTGATTGTTTAAAGGGATCAGTTTAGTGTTAAACATTACCTGAATATACCCGTCTGGAGGTATATGTAATATCGTTAATATTTGTATTTTAGAGACTCATGAAAAGGAATGTCCGTATTTTATTGTTACTGCTTCTATTGCATTGTTTTCAGGAGATGTCCTTTGCACAGGAAAATGGGGCAAAAGGAACCCAGGGGTTGGAATTAGACGTTGATAAAGGACCCGGAACAACTGTTGCAATTGTGGTGGGTATTTCAGCTTATGATGCACCTTCTCTAAAACTGAATGCAGCTGATAAAGATGCTGCTTTATTTGCAGGTTTTTTAACGGAAACCAAACGGGTCGACTCCGCTAATCTAAAACTATTGTTGAATAAAAATGCCAACAGTAATGCAGTGAATTATGCTATTCAACAATTGCGGAACAGGGATCTTAAGTCAGGAGATGAGGTCATCATCTATTTTTCCGGTCACGGTGATATTCAGTTATCAAAAGATACCAGCACAAAGGGGTATGTAGGTTACCTGTTATGCAGTGATGTAAATATTGACCGGGCATATACGGGTGCACAAGGAACATTGAGTTTTAAGGACCTCAACGAAGCGGTGGAAGAGTTGACACAAAATGGAGTACTGGTCAGTATTATTCTCGACGCCTGCCATAGTGGACAAACAGTAAATGAACAGGGAGCTGATATGTTGAGTGAAGGAGCACTTTCATCATTCCGGAATACAATAAGGTATCTCAGTTGCGGAGCAAATCAAAGGTCATATGAGGATACAACGGTCGGACATGGTTATTTTACTTTTTATCTTGTAAAAGGTTTAATGGGTGAAGCGGATAATAGTCCGGTAGATAATAAAGTACGGGTGAATGAGCTTAATCTCTACGTATATAACAATGTTTATGATGAGTCAAGGGAACGGCAGGAGCCAAACATCGGGGCTCCTTCGGGAGGTAAAGTTGTAATGTTGATCTCTGCGGCAATGAAGAAACTGGCTTTTGACAAGATGCAGCAAATTGCTTTTCATAAGATCAAGGCATCAACATCGAAGGGTAAATCAATTCAAATAGAGATAGAGAAAGGCTTCACTGTTTTAAATGCAGATCAGGAATTGTGGCTTCAGGCCTTGAATGATCACCTGGCTAAAAAAGAAATAGCCTCAGCATTAGCCTTATACAAAAAATGGAAAAAAGAATGTTTGTTGCCAAAAGACTGGCTATCACTGATAAAATTCCGGCTGGTACAACTGTTAAGTATTGATCCGCAAGAGGCTGTGAACACAGTATTGCTGGGAAAGAATAACCTGCCTCCCGCCTCTTATTTTAAAGCGGCTGCTGATAAGAGTTATGAATTGGTTGCTATACTCGACAGTACAGATTATGGATATACAATCTATTCTATTTATGGTCGTTACCTCGAAGCATATTCATATTTACAAGCAAAAAATTTCAAGGAATATATAAGAGCACAGCAATTGCTGAATGAAGCTTTGCATCTGGAACCGGAAGCAGCTTTTGTATTGCATGCGTTAGGCTTGGTGGCAGAGTATCAGAATGATTATCCGCTGGCGGAAAAATATTACAGAAAAGCAATTGAGTTGATACCCACCTGGACCTACCCCCGTAGCAGCCTTGGTAATGCATTGAGGGATCAGGACCGTTATATGGAAGCTATTGCAGTATTCAAAGAAGTGATTGCAATGGCACCTCAATTCAGCTGGCCATATAATAATATTGGTAATGTTTATCTCGATCTTAAGCGGTATAAATTAGCAGAAAGTAATTACCTCCATTCCATCAAAATTGATTCTATTGGTGCTGTTACAGAATACAATAACCTGGGTGTAGTAGCCGAAAACAGGGGTAATATTCAGAAGGCAGATCTGTTTTACAGTAAAGCAATGCTATTGGATAGCAATTATGTACAGTCGTATTATAATAAAGCGAAAATCTATAAAGAGATCAATGCCAGTGTTACAGAAGATTTGTTGAAAGAAGCTGTGCAACGGGAACCATTTTATGCTAAAGGATTAGGCAAACTGGCAGATCATTATTCCAATGGAAGCCTTTCCTGGCAAAGGGAAACGGCAGATAGTTTATACTCGTTGGCTATTCAAAACAATCCGTACTATCCATGGGGCTATGCCGGTAAGGCATGGAACAAGCTTA
Source organism: Chitinophagaceae bacterium (assembly GCA_024643645.1). Classification (GTDB taxonomy): domain Bacteria; phylum Bacteroidota; class Bacteroidia; order Chitinophagales; family Chitinophagaceae; genus JJ008. The sequence continues at coordinate 29,274 of JAHEMN010000006.1, forward strand.
AACAAAAAGATACAGCAGCAGCAATGCATTGGTTCAATGAAAGTATTCGCATCAATCCTTCCAAACCAGATGCCTGGGCTTACTTTGGCCGCTATTTTCAAAATACCAAACAATACAGTAAAGCGTTACCTTATTTCAGAAAGGCACTGGAGTTGAGTAAGTGGCATTGGTGGTCTTATGAGTGCCTGCATGATATCTATCTGAAAACAAATAATAGCGACAGTGCTTTATGGATACTAGAAAAAGCAACTCTGTATTTTGAAGAGAACCCGGAGCTATACAACCTGTTGGGAAATTATTATTATGCCAAAGGAGCATACAAGATTGCGGCTTTAGCATATGGAAAGGCATTGATAGCAGACAGCAATTTTGCAAATGCTTACCTGAATCTTGCATACACATCACTTGAAACAGGAGATTATAATGAAGCGGTTACTTATTTCAGGAAGAGTTATGAAAACAATCCTTTGCTTTTATCAATAAAGGATATTGTATCGATCATTATTGATAAAACGGATAACCTGCAACTGGAACAAAAAAATAATGAGGCATTGCAATTGATGGAAACGGCGGCTGCCTGGATATCGATGGAACAAACTGCTTTTTATTTAAAACTGTCAACACTATATTATTTTGAAAATAGGCCGGAAAAAGCAATTGCAATTCTTAACGCTGTTTTAAAGGAGCAGCAGCTTTCTGAAAGTTTTAAAGATCGCTTTTTACAATTATTAGGCTGGTGTTATTTGGATAAGGGTGATTTTACAAAAGCCGAAGAACAATTCATGGCTTCCATTAAGTTTTCCAAGAACCCTTCCTACCTGGGATTGGCAACTGCTTCTATGGCATTGCAGAAAAAGGAAGAGCAGCAGCAATGGCTGCGAAAGCAAGAACAAACTAATAACAACTGGAAAGATCAGAAACGTTGGAGCAAATTATATAGCAGTAAATCAATTAAATTATTAAATCGTTTGTCTCAATAATAAAATATGAAGAAATTAATTTTTTATGTCAGTTTCCTTTTGTTGATGACACTTCCTGTTTTATCGTTTGCCGGTGTCAATTTAAAGAATGGTAATTTTTATATTTCTTATACTGATCATGATTTTAAATCACTTAAAGGGTTGGAAATAACCCGTACCTATAATTCCAAAACATCAGAAATTGGTTTGTTCGGCTATGGTTGGGGCTCAGAATTTGAAACCCGTTTATACCCGATAGGAGATGGTGCAGTACAGATCCATGAAAATGGAAGTGGTGGCATTACCACTTTTATATCCGGTACACAAGATGATTTGTTGCTAAGTACCTGTATCAATATGTTATTAAAAGTCGCATTACAGGAAGGAGCTGTTGCCAATAATCCTGCTGCTATTAATACATATAAAAGAAAGCTGCGTGATGATGAAGGAAACCGACATTACCTATGGAAAAAATATTTAGCACTGGGGTTGGTGGAGACCCCTGCTTTTAGTAACGGTAGCAAATGGATATCAAACGACCGTGGTAATCAGCAGGTGATCAAAACGAAAGAAGGCTTTAAGCGTATATACAGCGATGGTTCCTATAACCTGTTTACAGATGAAGGACTTTTAACTGCTAAATATGATAAATATGGAGATGCTGAATTTACGTTGCAATACAATGTTCAAGATAAGCTTACTTCCATTGAAGACAAGGTCGGCAATGTATTTGAGATCACATTGAATACAGAGGGGTTGATCACAGTCATTCAGTCATCAAAAGGAACATCTAACTATCAATATAATGGAACTGCATTAATCACTTCCAAAGATGTGGCCGGAAATATGTACTGGTATGATTATGATACTTATAAGAAAATGATTGCAATCCATTATACTGACAGTTCATCTTTACTGATTGAATATTATACTTCCAATTCTTATGTAAAAAAGATCACAGATCGTAACGGCAAGGTTACAGAATATGTATATAAATATTTTTATACTCCGGAAGGAAAGGTTGATGACGACCATTATGCTACTTATGTTATCAAGGAAAATATTTATTACGGTAAGTTGGATAGTAACTTCTATGAGTATGAGGAAAGGGTGAAACCAGGAGGTGACAGATATACGTACCGGATCTTTACCCGCATCAGTGGTTATGAAACTGAGACCATTTACAGTGAGAATTGCAAAAACCCATTGAAGATCAGCCGGGGTTCATCAATTTCGACATTTGTGTATAATAATTTATGTAATCTGGTGTATAAGGAAACAAATAGTACCATTACGAAAGTGGAGTATGACCCTGTTATCAATAAGATCATCCGCACAGTCAATATAGAAAAAGAAAATGAAGACAGTACAGTCAATTTGTTTATTTATAATAAAAACGGTGATCTGATTAGAGCGGAAGAAGGCAAACAATGGGTTACACTTTCTTATAATAAAGAGAACCGTATTTCAAAAATGGAATATGAAGGAGGAGTATTGAATTTTGAGTACAATAGCTATGGTAAACCTGTCCTGATCGAATTAGAAGAAGGCGGCAAGGTTTCTGTGAAGTATAACGAAGACGGCGAAATTGTAAAAGTGGAGAGTAGTGATGGTGACCACAACATGGCATTAAAAATTACACAGGCATTTCAGAATCTGTTGAGTCGAGTAAAGCCAGCCGGTGTATCATTGAACTGATCTAGTCATCAATGTTCAATGTTTGATTCTGTTGCAACCGGAATTATTTTTTTATTGGCTTTAGAAAAAAAGAACATATTGATCTTTCTGTTCCTGTTTAGTATTGGTAAATGTGTTGCTATATAAAGCCGTTTAAAAAAATAAAGTTACCCTTATGTTTATTTTTTTTACTCTTTATGGAGTAATGATTATTTTTTGGATAGCTTTTTCAAAAGCTGTTTCAAGAACCAGAATATATGTACCGCCTTTGTCAACATTTTTTAAATTACGTTCGATCGTATTCTCACCGAGTATGAGATTAGATAAAATTCTTTCTTCTATTTTTTTACCATCCATACTGTACACAGTAATTTTTGTCTCAGTAATGCTATTCAGGTAAAACTTTATAAAAAAGTTGCCATTGTTAGGATTGGGAAAAACCTGCATCCGGAATGTGTTGGTGTTTTGACTGGCAGATTGGTGTTTGATAACATATACATTGAATAGCTGACTACTGGCACTGCTTTCTGTTCCTGTATTAGTCATAAATATGTTGGTAGCGGTGCTGCTGATGCCGCCATATATGTAGCCAACCAAAGTACTGTCTGCTGTAAGGTCATCCAGTTTTAGAACTTCATTATTGTAATGAGATACACCCGGTACAGGAATAAACTCAGCGCTGGCACCAAGCAAACTTGGCATCTCTACCGGAAGTTTATATTCTGTCATTGTACCATCTGACTTTCTTGTAACCCTAGCTATGGTTTTTACAAAGGGAACATTATTGTCCTGTACCCTTACTCCATTACTTTCATAATATTGTGCGATACCTCCAAAGAAAACATTATGCATTTCATTGTTCGAAGCTGAATACATGGGTAATACAGCACAATGGTAATGGTTGTAATATTGTTGAAAAGCGTTGTTAACGACATAGCCTGTGCTGTCAATATTCACACTATTCAAAAAAGGCAGATCGGCCGTAGGTTGAAATACACCGGAGAACATAGTTATACCTTCTGCACCATTGGGTAGTATTTGTGGTACCGCATTATAATCTCTTCTATGGAGATTGGCAGCATCAGTTATTGTTGGTAAATGGGTGATAGTAATAGTAGTTCCGTTGTCTGTCAATTTGAATTTTCTGATAGCATCGGTATAAACCTGTGTAAAAGACGGATTACCCATTGGGTTGTAGTTGCCATCAAATTTATTTCCACCAATCAGATAATATGTATTATTTATTTTTTTCAGTTGTCCGCCGGTCACTGCAAATTGCACATCGCTGATTTGCCGGAAATGAGAAGTAAAGGAAGTTCCGTTTATTACCGCATTGATAACGGATGGAACATTAACAGCCGTTAATTTATCAAATGTTTTTCTTGTTGCAGTTGCAGTATTATAGCCATAGCCACCGATGAGGTACAGGTAATTTCCTTCCTGGTGAAACTCCATATTGGTGGAACTTAACTGCTCTTGCAATGTAATTGAAAGTGATGTAAGCGGTGCCGTCCATTTTTGTTGGGCCACAGGATCTATAACGATAAGTTGGTTATTATTGCCAGCCACATCAAATGCTGCAAAGGGTTGCCTGCGATGAAGTCCGTCCAGTCTTCCTCCCATGATCAGCCATTTTCCGTTGTGCTGTGCAAAAGCGTATGACTGTAGTCCGCCAACTCCGTTGATATTCGTTGGCTCTATATAAATATCGAAAGGGTTTGATTGTGCCGAAACCGAAATAGCAATGATCACAAAACCAACAAACGCCAAAATCCTTTTCTTCATATGGTGAAATTCTTTGAGGCAAATTTAATTTTGAGAGGTTTGTTTATTTGTAACAAATGTTACAAAAGCTGATTTGTCAGATTTTTAATAAGTTAGTTTTAGGGTCCGCTATGCATTTTCCATTTCTTAAAATATATATGGAAGCATGAAATTGATTCAACTTTCAGTTCGTTTCCAACCTTTATATGAATGTGGATTTAGTTGACTTGTTCTGCAATGTCTGCTTAAAATCAATGGTCTGGTGTATTGGAATTTTTGTAGCGTATTTGCTTTTCAACTTTTAATTCAATGTATTAAATATTGCTTTGCAACAACAAATGTCAAAATCTGTATTCATTAATTAAGGGAAAAGAAAAATAGGATAGGGTTTCTTTTCAAGAACCTATCCTATTAAATAATATAACAAGAGAAAGAGATTTCTGGTATTGCAGATTTTTTATTTTTTAACCAGCAATCCTTTTACAAAACCTACGATAGCCATAAGTACACCTCCGCCAACTCCTCCACCGGCAATGCTGCTGATGACTCCGCTTACATCTAATCCTGCACCTGAGCCATCTCCTAAGCCAAGCATGCCTAATAATTGCCCACCTAATCCACCTCCTACAATACCTGCAATAGAATTACCAATAGTTCCAAGTGATGATTTAGGCATTAATTTGCCTGCTACATTACCTCCAACTGCTCCTGAGGCTAATTGGATAATTAAAGGGATGATGTCCATAAAAATTTGTTTTGGTTAATTAATAATTCAAAAGGTATGGTAATAATTTTAAAATGTTTTCTTTTTGTTTACTGGCAACATTTCCCGAAAGTGATATTATCGGAAACCAGGAAAATTTTTTGAAGAATGATATGCAATATCCCTTTTGGTAAACCAGGTCGTTGATTCACTGTCATGATCGCCATGGTAATTGATGCAGATATCTTCATGTGCTGCAATATCTCGCACAGCAAGTACCGATACAGCCTTATCTTTATTATAGTCTCTTCCTAATTGTTTCAACGTCGAGCCCAACTATTAGCAATGCCAATGTTGGTGGCTGTTTTTTCTGTCCCACGAAAGAGTTTTATGTCAATGCAGCAAACCCAAATTAAAAAAGTCGCAAAACTAATTTTTTGAATTACTGGCAAATAAACAATAAGCTGTTTATTGTAGTAAACATAATTGTTAAGTCCTACGAATAAAACGTTTACAAGTCCAAATGCAAAAAGTCCAAACCATCTTGTTTTATAGAGCCCAACAAAAGTCCCAACTGTTGCAATGAGTCCAAACAAAGATGCAATATTTGTTACTAAGTCGTGATTGATACTGGGAAATAAAAAGAAGGCAATTGTCATTGCAAGTGTCCCTGAAATTTGGATTATCAGTTTTAGTTTTTTGTCAATGTTAATGTGTTTTGGAAGCAAAAGCCAAAAGAAAGAAAGTGTAAAACAAAGTATAAACATCCCTGTCATAGCAATTGGTTTAGCAGGATTGGGTTGTCCGTTAATTGCCGTTTCGTTTAGCAAGTTGCACCAATAGTTATTTGTCCAACTAAACCCAATTGAGTTTTTGTCAACCTGTGAACCGCCTGGATAAAAAAGTGTCGCAACAAAATAAAGAAGAACAAAAAGCAGTGTCCCAAAGATTGGTGTTAGTAACCAAATATTTTTTGCTTTGTCAGTGTAGTTTGTCAAAATGAATTGTAACTTTTTTCAGTAAGATTGCGTTCAAATAAAATAGCCACCAACTCATAAATATACGCAACTCCTTGTACAGAATAATATTGAATTTCAGGATAAAACTGTACAAGAGATAAATTTTGTACTTGGTTTGAAAATTTTAGAAAAAGTGAAATCAATTAAGTTTAAACAACTAAAATTTGAAATTAGTAGCCAATTTGTATCGGGAGTATTTTTTATTTCTTTTCGTAATTAATAATCACTACAAGATTATCTTTGCCAGTTTGTTTTAAACCATGAGAGCTACCGGCATGTGTAAGTATAGCATCGCCACCTGATACGATAAATATTTTTCCATTCATCATCATTTCACCATCTCCACTTACAATATAATAGATCTCTTCTTCCTTTTGTAAATGATAGCCAATGGCAGCGCCGGGGTGCAATATCCTTTTGGTAAATTGTAATTTAGAATCGGTTGCTTTATCAAAAAATTTATGTGCCGTAGTAGTGCCGCCGCCTTTATGCGGTCCTGTTTCTGTTTTTGCTATGGCTGCTTCATGTTCCAGTATATAGCCTTCCTGCTGTTGCCGGGCAAATAATGAAGGAATAAATAAAGCCAGTACAATACAGACAGGTATAAAAAGTAGTAAGGATCTTTTTTTCATAACAAAAACTATATCGTTAATAAATACTTTGCAGCAATTTCTCTTTGGTGCCACCAAACCATTCCTCTTTTACAATACTCATAATGATACTGTCTCTTCTATGACCCTGCACGGTTGGCATATGGTTGCGTAGTATGCCTTCTTCAACACAGCCAATGGCTTTCATGGCGACAATGCTTTCTTTGTTCTTTGCATCTGCCCGAAACTCCAGCCGCTCCAGTCCCCACTCTTCAAAAGCAAAGCTGAGCAATAATAATTTACAATGCCGGTTCAATCCTGTTCGGCGAAATGCTTTGCCATACCAGGTAAAGCCTAGTTGTGCGGTGGTATATAAAGTATTGATATCGTAAAACCGGGTACTGCCGGCATAGGCTTTTGCCATTTTATCATACACAATAAAAGGATATTCTTTCTGTTCGTTCCTGTTTTGTAATGCAGCAGTTATATATGAATTCAGGTTCTCTTCTCCGGCAGCTGTTTGTAATCCATATTGCCAGGTATCCGGTTCCTGCAATGAAAAAGGAAGGAGGTGTTCGTAATCACTTTCCTCCAGCGAACGTAGTAATACCCTTTCATTTTCGAGTATGGGTTGCTGTTGAAAAATATTTAGGTGCATATTATCCTGCTATTCTTTGTATATCGGCTCCCAGTTTTCTCAGCCGTTCGTCAATATCCTGGTATCCACGGTCTATCTGTTCTATGTTTTGTATGATGCTTTTTCCATCGGCACTCAATGCTGCAATTAATAAAGCAACACCAGCACGGATATCGGGTGAACTCATTGTAATACCGCGGAGCATCTGCTCTCTCTCCAAACCGATCACCACGGCACGGTGCGGATCGCATAGTACGATCCTTGCACCCATATCGATCAGCTTATCTACAAAGAACAAACGACTCTCAAACATTTTCTGGTGTATCAGCAATGAACCCTTCGCTTGTATGGCGGTTACTAATACAATACTTAACAGGTCCGGTGTAAACCCCGGCCACGGATGATCGGAGATCGTCATTACCGATCCGTCTAAAAAAGTTTGTATCTCATACACTTCCTGCGCAGGTATATGTATATCATCACCATTAAAATTCAATTGTATACCCAGTTGCTGAAATTTTTCAGGAATGATACCTAGATGTTCTATGCCTGCTCCTTTGATGGTTATATCACTCTGCGTCATAGCTGCCAGCCCGATGAATGATCCTACTTCGATCATATCTGGCAACATCTGGTGTGCTGTACCACCGAGATAGTCCACTCCTTCTATCGTCAGCATATTACTGCCGATGCCGGTGATCTTCGCACCCATCTTGTTCAGCATCTTACACAATTGCTGAATGTAGGGTTCGCAGGCAGCATTATAAATAGTGGTTACACCATTGGCCATCGTAGCCGCCATGATGATATTGGCTGTACCTGTCACCGATGGTTCATCTAATAATAAAGATGCCCCTTTGAGGTTGGGTGCTTCCAGTTGAAAAAAGCCTGCATCATGATAAACAAAACTGGCACCCAGTTTTTCAAATCCAATAATATGCGTATCCAGTCTTCTGCGGCCTATCTTATCACCACCCGGTTTTGGTATAAATGCTTTTTTAAATCTTGACAACATAGGGCCGGCCAGCATCACAGAGCCACGAAGCTTGCCACTCTTCTTTTTATACGCATCGCTTTGCAAGTAATCGGTATTTACATCATCTGCTTGAAAGATGCAGGTGCTGCGGTTTGTTCTGTTCACTTTCACATTCATCTCTGCCAATAGCTCGATCAAAAGATTTACATCAATGATGTTGGGAATATTATTAATGGTCACTTCTTCCGGTGTTAATAATACGGCGCTGATGATCTGCAGGGCTTCGTTCTTTGCTCCCTGCGGAATGATCTCGCCTTGTAATCTTTTGCCACCGTTTACTTCAAATGAATGCATGATCGTTCGGTAATTAGTAAATGAGAAAATCTGAAATTGTGCTGAAAGGTAAAAAGAATGCACAGCAATAAAAAAAGGTTGGTGAATCATTCACCAACCTTACTATTTAAATATTTTAATACTATTGATCAATACCTTTTCTTCTTGTAGCCACCGCCACCGCCGCCTCTGTTATCTCTACGTCCACCGCCACCGCCTCTGGCATCTCTCCGTCCGCCACCGCCTCTGTTATCCCTGCGTCCTCCCCGGTTGTCACGGCCTTCCTGTTGCGGGCGGAAAGCTTTAACATATGGGGTATTGGTAAATGTAAGTTGTCCTTTGGTAATGGCACTCAACTCACTTTGTATCGCATCATCATGTACCACTTCTTTGTGCCAGTTGTTGTACGCTAACTTCATGTAATAAGCGATCGCATTGGAAAGTCCCAGTTTCTTTTCCGGATCTTCTTCCTGCAATGCTTTATCTATTATCACTTCCAGGTTCTTACCAAGGTGTGAGAATTTAGGATTACTACTTGGATAAGGAAGCGGATCGGGTTTTGCTTTCAATGTTTCCCTTGTAGGTATCGGGTAAGGAGATTTTACATCCAGCGTAAAATCAGAAATTAAAAAAAGATGATCCCACAGCTTATGCCTGAAATCTTCTACATTCTTCAAATGCGGGTTTAAGAATCCCATTAATTCGATAACAGCCTGTGCATTTCGCTGGCGGCGTTCGGGGTCTTCGATAGTCATGATATGCTCCACCATCTTTTGTACATGGCGTCCATATTCTCTCATCGTTAAATGATTCCTTGTCGTATTATACTCCATTGCATCTATATCCATATACAACAAATGTAGTAAAGAGTTAATTAGGTTGCAACTCGGGTTTTTTAGATGTGAAAAATTTAATTGTTGGTGGTTACAAAAGGGCAAAAAGAAAGGGGCCTTGAAAAAGACCCCTTTACAAGCCACCATCCTCTTCCACCTAAGAGGTCATTTTATAAAAAGTTGATTGATACTATACCGCTTGCTTGCCGGATCCGTTACCCGTAACCAATACATTCCATTTTGTAACGGTGCTGCCAGTTGATATAAAGAACCATTTACCACTATTTCTTTTGCCACTACTTTTTGTGCCTGTGTATTAAAGATCTCCAGGAGCAAATTTTCGTTCTGAATATTATCAAATTTGATACCAACTATACCTTTTGAGGGGTTTGGGTATAGAATAAATTTAGAAGTAGAGGAGTTTTTCAGCGTAACTGTCCGAATCTCTGAAAAACGGCTATAGCCAGTTGCATAAACCTGGCGTATCCTGAAATAGTAAAGCCCGTTGTTTTGTTCCTGTGTTGTATATGGAAACTGATACGGAATGGCAGGTGCATGCAATTCATTCACTGTTCCCTGCGATTCAAAATGGATTCCATCCCTGCTCATTTCTACTTCATAATGATAATCGGGATTTTCAGTGTTTCGGGTTTCGTCCCATTTAAGCGAAGCTTTATTTTCTGTTTCTTTTTGTATACGGAAATTGGTAACATTCAATGGTAATATCAACCCGGGGCAGGTGCAATACTCAAAGCGAAAACGAACCAATGCAGAAGTGGCAACCGTACTGTTATAATTTCCTCCCGTGCAGGTTACGTTTGTAAAGGCAGTAATGTTATATAAATAAGTAACACTGTCGTGTCCGTAAAACTGAAAAAGCGAATCTGAGTTATTGATAGTAGCACATCGGGTTACTGCATTCAATACAGTGTCTTTTGAAATAGAAACGAAATCAGGCCCTGCTCCCAATGGTGCTGTTGATGCTCCGAGTGCAAAAGGCCCGTAGTGATAATTGGTACTATTGGTAAGGGGTGCACTCAGTCCCGGTCCTGTAATCTGGTCTGTACGTATATAATATACATCAGCCGTTTGTGGCGATGCAGAATTATTCTCTACACTTACCGAATCTACTACACCGGTAATGGTGATACAGATCCTTAAACAGGTAAGCAATCCATCAAAGGGATCTGCCTGCGGAAATTTTACATACAAAGTATTTATACCGGGTGGGGTAGCAATCGTGGTGTCGTAAGCTACTTGTCCCGGTACTATATCATACGGACATTGAGCATTTGTTTGCTGGTGGCTAATCAATTGTATTATAATAAACATACAACCTGAAAGAAAACGGAAGTAAATATTTTTCATAGGTTTTAGTTTTGGATTACACTTAAATTGTTAGCGGTATAAAAGTAATACCGGCAGGTACGCTGTACAATTGTAAAAGTGACCGTTTTTACAACCGGTATTTAATGAATATCCACAGTAATTACGCTAACTAAAATCTGTATTGCAACGGACGTAGATCAGTGCCGTAATACAGATGCTTTTTCATAATAGCATTTATTTTTCAACAGACGAATTACGCAGTAGTTCCTACAACCAATACCTTTGCAAACATTCATGATCATTGTGATAAATACGAGATCTCTGTTTTCCGGTCAGCCGGAAAGACATCGTAATTTTATTGATGAAACATTTTACAGAATTGTAAAAGAGCATCCGGAGCATGAGTTTATTTTCGTTGTTGATAAATCTGATGAGAAAAGATTTGCATTTGCTGCAAATAATACAGCGATACATACAGTCCCTTTTCCATCATCTTCCCTGCTTTGGAAGTATTGGTATAGTGTAAAGCTTCCTGCTGTTTTAAAAAAATACAAGGCAGATGTTTTGGTTTGCGGTGATGGATGCTGTTCTCTTAAAACAAAAATTCCGCAATGTCTTTTGGTGTATGATCTTTCATTTTTGAACAAACCGTTGGTCATTAAAAAGTCAAAGGCTGCTTTTTTAAAAAGGAATATGCCGAAGTTTTTGGTGAAAGCAAGATCAGTTGCAACTATTACCAGTCATTTAAAGAAAACTATAAAAGACGGTTACCAGGTAAGTGGTTCGAAGATCGATACAGTGTATCCAGGTATCAGTGAAAATTTTCAACCTTTATCTATTGAGGAAAAAATTGAATTGAAGAATAAGTATACAGAAGGCAAAGAATATTTTTTGTATTCAGGAGCTATTCATGCCGGAAAAAATCTCATCGATCTGCTAAAGGCATTTTCTCTTTTTAAAAAGCGGCAGCAAACCAATATGAAATTGGTGCTGGCAGGTAGTGTTGCCATTAATTACAATTCGTTTTCAAAGAGTCTACAAACTTATAAGTACAGAAATGATGTAGTACTTACCGGACATTTGGAAGAAAATGAATTGGCAAAATTGACTGGAGCATCTTATGGTTTAATAAACCCATGTGTTGCAGAAGAATTGGATGTAGTTGTTTTAGAAGCAATGCAATGTAATGTGCCTGTTATTGTTGCTAATACGGTAACGATGCATGAGGTAACAAAAAATGCAGCTCTTTACGCTACTGCTTCAAACAATAAAGACCTGGCAGATAAAATGATGCTTTTATATAAAGATGAAAAGGGGAGAAATGAAATGATCAATAAAGGAAGCGAACTTATTGTTGCTTTCAATTGGGATGCAACAGCCCGTCTTTTATGGCAAAGCATTCAAAAAGCTATCAGTTGATTTCAATTACCTTTGCTGCCTTAAAAAATCAACAATACCAAAGAGTAAAACAAAAATAGTTTATGAAAAAATCTACTATTACAATAGATGTAATGACCGATGAAAACCGGGTGCCGGATTCAATTAGCTGGAGTGCAACAGATACCGGTGCAGAAAATGCACAGAAGGCAAAAGCAATGATGATCTCTTTTTGGGATAGTGCAGATAAAGCAGCCTTACGGATCGATCTCTGGACAAAAGATATGATGGTGGATGAAATGGCCGATTTCTTTTTTCAAACCATGATGACAATGGCCGATACTTATGGCCGTGCTACGAAATACAAAGACCAGGTGGAAGAAATGAAAACATTTGCACAGGACTTTTATCAGAAGTTCAAAGCAAAGCAGTTGAAAGAAAATAAAGCAGATTAAAATTTAGAGTGTGTTTTCATTTTAATTGATCTATAAAAAAACATAATTAAGAAACTAAAAATTTTTACAATGGATCTCGAACAAAAAATAATGACAGAGCTAAAAGCAGCAATGCTTGCAAAAGATGAAGCGGCATTAAGAAGTTTACGGGCTGTAAAAGCGGCTATTCTTTTAGCAAAAACATCAGAAGGTGCCGGAGGAGAATTGAAAGAAGAAGAGGAAACGAAGATCTTACAGAAACTGGTGAAACAACGTAAAGATTCGCTGGAGATATTTCAACAACAGAACCGTGCAGACCTTGCAAAGAAAGAAGAGGAAGAGATAGCAGTAATAGAAAAATTTTTACCTAAACAATTATCTGCAGATGAAGTGAAAGCTGAACTGGAAAAGATCATTACAGCAGTAGGTGCTATATCACCTGCTGATATGGGAAAGGTAATGGGAGCTGCTACCAAACAATTGGCCGGTAAAGCAGATGGAAAAACAATTTCAACTTTGGTGAAAGAACTGTTATCTAAAAATTGATTGTCGGGAAAATAGTAATAACTTGAATTCTCACTAGAAATTCATCAAATAAATAAATGCTGTTAGATCTCATTTTTGCTGTTGTTATTGTATTAGCTGTGATCAAAGGTTATAAGCGGGGTCTTATAGTTGGTTTATTCTCTTTGGTTGCTGTTATCATTGGTTTGGCGGCAGCAATGAGACTTTCTGTTGTAATGGCAGACTATTTGGGGAAGGCCGTAAGTATATCGGATGAATGGCTGCCTGTAATATCATTCATTGTTGTATTCATCATTGTAATGTTATTGATCCGGTTGGGTGCAAAAATCATTGAAAAAACAGTGGAAATGGCAATGATGGGCTGGTTGAATAAGCTCGGCGGTATTGCATTATATGTGGTTATCTATATTACAGTTTTCAGTGTACTTCTTTTTTATGCCGAACAAATGAATATTTTAAAACCAGATACGATCAATAACTCAGTTACCTATTCCTTTATACATCCATGGGGCCCGAAGATCATCAATGGTTTTGGTGCTGTTATTCCCTTCTTTAAGGATATGTTTGAAGAATTAAAACAGTTTTTCGGGGGTGTGGCGACCAACATTACAGCCATTTAGTTTTTCTTTTATCTTAAAAATTGTATATTAATGATGCCGAAATAGGAGTTCAGCAAAAACAACTTTTTAAAACAAGCCGCTGACACTTATATTTGCCTTGATTTGCATTGTTTTATGTAACAAATCTTCGGTTTTTTGCCTAAAACGATTATTTTGCAAACAAGTAAAAATTGTTTTCATTCAAGTGACCTTGAATTAGCAGCTATGGATTACGAAATCAAACAACACGATAAGTTTAGTTTTATAGAAGAGGGTACTGGCGAACCCCTCGTTCTGCTGCATGGTCTGTTTGGTGCACTAAGTAATTTTGAAACACTTATAGAGTATTTCAAAAATCACAATAAAGTAGTGGTACCGCTTTTACCCTTGCTCGATATGGATATTTTGCATACATCAGTAGGTGGATTAGCAAAATATGTACACAAATTCATTGAGACAAGGAATTACGAAGGAGTACATTTATTAGGAAATTCACTCGGTGGCCATGTTGCATTGTTACATACCTTGAAGCATCCCGAAAGAATTAAATCGCTTATACTGACCGGAAGCTCCGGACTTTTTGAAAATGGAATGGGTGACAGCTATCCTAAAAGAGGTGATTACGATTATATAAAAAAGAAGACGGAATTAACTTTTTACGATCCTGCTACTGCAACAAAGGAATTGGTGGATGAAGTGTATAGCATGACGAATAATCGTATCAAAGCAATCAAGATTATAGCCCTTGCCAAAAGTGCTATCAGAAATAATCTCGGTGAGGAACTCAACCAGATCAAACAACCAACGTTATTAGTATGGGGCAATAACGATACGATCACTCCTCCGTTTGTTGCCAAGGAGTTCAATAAACTGATTCCTAACAGTGAGTTGCATTTTATTGATAAATGTGGTCATGCTCCGATGATGGAAGTACCTGCTGAATTTAATGCAGTACTTCATAAATTTTTAAAAAAGCTCAACGAACCTGCATCTATTGCCTGATCGTTGATGTCTTAACATAACCAGAAAGTGTAATAAAGCACTTTGTTTTAAATTATATTGCCGCTATCCATGTTAACCCGTGAATTATTATCTCAGTCTTTTCCTTCTTTACGCCTTACAGACAAGGTGTACCAGGTGCTTCAGCAAATGAATGACAACCAGGTAACACATTTACCTATAACCGACGGAGAAAAATATATTGGTATGATCAGTGAGGATGACCTCCTGATGGCAGAAAACGATCATGATATGTTGGAGAAATTGCAACAATCATTTTCTATCGTTGCTGTAAAAGAAGACGAACATTTTTTAAAAGCGGTGCAATTGGCAGCCGAAAATGGATTAAGCCTGGTACCGGTTGTTTCTGCTGAAAATGAGTTAATAGGTGTTGTTACTTATAATGAACTATTGAAACATGCTTCGGCCTTTATGAGCTTGAATGAACCTGGTGGGTTAATAGTACTGGAACTCGAATCAAACAGTTACTCATTCAATGAGATCAGCCGGATTGTCGAATCAAATGATGCTCAGATCACACAACTCAATACCACCAATGATGCTGAAACAGGAATGATGCAGGTCACCATACGAATCAATAAACCCGAAGTTTCAGATATCGTTTCCACTTTTCAGCGTTACGAATACAATGTCAAATATTTTCTTGGAGAAGAAATGTATGAAAATGAACTGCGGAGTAACTTTGATAATCTGATGAATTACCTCAAAATATAATTCAGGTTTACCATTGTAAACAATTAAAAAATCCGGCTAACTTTTTAGTCAATACTTCTTATATGTAGCAATGAGGCTGGAACGAAAATATTATCTCTTTTTTTTTATCATCCTTTTTTGTAAAAGTTTTGTACTTGCACAAACAGAAGCTGATAGCACCAATCTTCAAAGATCATCTTCCATCGTTGAAATAGGAGAGATAGATATTTCAGGCAATAGAAAAACGAAAGACTTTATCATATTGAGAGAGATCCCTTTTAAAACAGGGGATACTTATCCATTGAATGTTTTAGTACAGAAATTTGAAGATGCCCGGCGTCAATTGATGAATACAGCCCTTTTTCATACTGTATTGGTGGCAGTAAAAGATTTTGAAGGAAATAAAGTAAATGTATCAGTAGTTGTAAGAGAAAGATGGTACCTGTTTCCCCTTCCTTATTTAAAACCGGTGGATAGAAATCTAAATCAGTGGATCGTTGAACAAAAAGCAAATCTTAACCGGGTGAACTATGGTGCAAAATTGCTTTACAACAATGCTTCAGGCAGAAATGATAAACTCAGAGTTTGGCTGATCAATGGATATACCAAACAAATTTCGTTTAGTTATGACAGACTCTATATCGATAAAAATTTAAAATGGGGAACGAAGTTTTCTTTCAATGCCGGTAAAAACAGAGAAACGAATTATAATACCATACAGAATAAACAGGTCTTTTTAAAAGATGATGATGCTTATGTAAGAAAATTCATTACCGGATTTGCAGAACTTACCTATCGCAGGGCAATCAAGACCCGACATAGTTTTGGAATAGGATACAGCAAAGAATCTGTAAGTGATACTATTGTTGCACTTAATCCATATTTTTTCAATGGAGGAAGGAAGAGTATCGGATTCCCGGAATTGAATTATACCATGTCGTATTATGATATGGATTATATACCTTATCCTACAAAAGGGTATGCGGTACAGATAAAATTTAATAAGAAAGGGTTTAATAAATCAATGAACCTGTGGCAGTTTTCAACACATGCTACTGCCAGCTGGCCTGTTACAAGAAAATCTTTTTTTAACCTAAATGCTTATGGCGGCATCAAATTGCCTTTTAAGCAATCCTATTTCAATCAACGACTGTTAGGATATGGAGAAGCTTTTTTACAAGGGTATGAATATTATGTGGTAGATGGAGTGGCAGGTGGTTTTTTAAAAGCAACAATGACCCGTGAATTATTGAATTTTAATATTAAAGTACCGGCTAAAAAAGGGAAGATAGCAGATCGTATACCCGTTAGGATATTTGGAAAAGTATATGGTAACACTGGTTATGTACACAATCCGCAGCCGGGAGAAAACTATTTATCCAATAAAATGCTTTATTCAGGTGGTTTTGGTATCGATATCCTCACTTTCTATGATGTAACTTTTAAACTGGAGTATAGTTTTAATGCTATAGGTCAAAACGGGTTATTTTTACACCGGAAGACCGTTTTTTAATTTTTAGAAAATACAGTTCAAAATGAATTATTGATGAAAGCAGCGATCTATAGCAGAATAATGGTGGAAGACCAACAAAAGGATGTGCAGTTATTTTTTAATGAACTGGCAAAGCAAAAAATAAAACCAGTTATTTTTAGTGACTTTTTTGAGCAAATAAAAGAAAGTATTGATCTGCCTCCGGATACAATTCAATTTTCAAGAGCGGAAGACCTATCTGATGAGATAGAATTTATTATTAGTCTGGGTGGAGATGGTACTTTATTAGACACTATTACACTAATACGGAATAAGCCCATTTCTATAATGGGTATCAATTTTGGGCGATTAGGATTTCTGGCGAGTATAGGCAGGGAAGAATTACAAATGGCAGTTAAAGCCATTGCTAACCGAACTTATTTAAATGATACCCGGGCATTAATTCATGTAGATGCCAGCATACCCATGTTCGGGAGTGTACCTTACGCTTTGAACGAGTTTTCCATTCACAAAAGAGATATTGATTCCATGATAAAAATTCACACTTATCTTAATGGTGAATTTTTAAATAATTATTGGGCAGATGGGTTGATTGTAGCAACTCCAACAGGATCAACGGGTTATTCACTCAGTTGTAATGGTCCGGTTGTATTTCCGGAATCTGGCAATTTTGTAATAACTCCAGTAGCGCCTCATAACCTGAATGTTAGACCAATCATTGTACCGGATAATAATATTATTTCTTTTGAGATCGAATGCCGTTCCGATCAGATCATCTGTTCACTAGACTCCCGAAGAGAAATTGTCGATAAAAACGTTCAATTAGCAGTAAAAAGAGAGGTATTTAATGTAAATCTGGTGCGTTTGAGTGAAAATAACTTTCTGCAAACGCTTCGTAATAAATTGACCTGGGGATTAGATAAAAGGAACTAATTACTACCTGCTGAATAAGAAATTAATTACTTTTAACGTTCTAAATAACTCCCGACCATTATTTTAAAAGTTATGATGAAGAAGATAATTTCAATTACACTGGCATTTGCAGTTATTTTTTGCTGTAATTCCCGGTTAAATGCGCAAGAATCTATAGTGCAGGAAGGCGAATTTGGTATTGGTATTGGCGCCGGTCATTACTTTGGCGACCTGAACACAAGGGCTAATGTGAACAGACCTAAGGTGGCAGCTTCAGTATTCTTTCGTAAAAATTTGGGCAATTATATCGCTGTAAGAATTGGCGCCAGCTTTGCCCAGTTAGGATATTCTGATAAATACAATTCTTATAACAAGCAGATGTTTACAAGAAACCTGAGCTTCAACAGCAGGGTTTGGGAATTAAGCTTACAAGGAGATTTTAATTTCTTCAGATTTATGCCAGGTGAGCCTGATTATAGTTTTACGCCTTATATCACTTTGGGTGGCGGTGTCTTTACCTATGATCCGTATGCATATTTGAAAGATGAGAAAATTCTTTTAAGGCCATTAAATACAGAAGGGCAAGGCAGCACACTTTATCCTGACAGAAAGCCGTATAGCTCAATGGCGATCAGCATTCCATTTGGCGGTGGCATAAAATATTCTTTTAATGAAAGGATAAATATTTGTTTTGAAGTATTACACCGCTTCACCAATACAGACTATTTGGATGATGTAAGTAAAACATATGTGGATCCAGCTGTTTTTCCTCCCAATCCGGATGGAAGTGCATCGAATGCCTTTTTACTTAGCGACAGGTCTTATGAATTGGGCACACCGATCGGTATACCCGGCAGGCAGAGAGGTAATAGTAAACAGAAAGACCAATTCGTTACGGCTATGTTTCATGTTACATTCAATCTGCAGTCGTATAAATGCCCTACTGCTGATTAAATCAGAGTTTCAGTATTCTGCTAAAAAAGAGTCAGATTAGAATTCCCATAAAAAAAATATTTAAAATGCCTTCAAAAGAGGCATTACTTTTTTTATTAAACAGGTTGGATTCGCCGGAATCATGATTACCTTTGTGCCCCCGTTTTATGTCGCACTCTTTAGATAAAATAGATAAAGGCTCTTTACCCCGTCATATCGCCATCATCATGGATGGTAACGGCCGCTGGGCAAAGGAAAAAGGCGAAGACCGTTTATACGGTCATTATCATGGGGTGGAGAGTGTAAGAAATATTGTAGAAGGATGTGCTGAGCTTGGAATTGAATATTTAACTCTCTATGCATTTTCCACTGAAAATTGGGACAGACCTGAAAATGAAGTAGCCGGATTGATGGAATTATTAGTAAGTACGATTCGTAAGGAAGTGGAAACCCTCAATAAGAATAAGATTCGCCTTCATGTTATCGGGGATATGAACATGCTGCCTGATTATGCAAAAAATGAGTTGAATGAGGCATTAGAGATAACAAAAGGCAATACCGGGCTCAATCTTATAATGGCATTGAGTTACAGCGGCCGGTGGGAAATTGTAAATGCAGTTAAGGATATTGCCCGGCAGGTGAAGGAAGGTAGATTGAGCATTGAGGAAATTGATCAGGCTACCGTAGCTGATTTTTTATGTACAAAGGGCTATCCTGACCCTGAATTGATGATAAGAACGAGTGGAGAATTCAGGATAAGTAATTTTCTGTTATATCAGTTGGCGTATGCGGAATTGTATTTCACCAATGTTCGTTGGCCCGATTTCAGAAAAGAGAATTTATATGAAGCAATAATTGATTTTCAAGGTAGAGAAAGAAGGTTTGGTAAAACTGGTGAACAGATAGCAGAAACAAACAATTCTGCTCAACTGTGAAAGTCCTGTTACGGCTGCTTCTTTTAACAAACACTTTCGATTTTTACCTTTAATTTGCCGCCTGATCAGTATGGCGGCTTATTTATAAATCGCAGAAAACAAACAATTTAGGTCCCCACTGAGTGGGTATTGAATACCAGAACAAATAATATGCAACGACTTTTATCCAGGTTTAGTGTTTCAATGATTATTGTAGTGATCTCGGCATTTAACTTACATGCCCAGGAAGCGGATACCACAAAGCCTACTTCATTAGATCCAAAACTAATAGAATGGCAAAATGCCAGAGTTCCCAGAGAGTATACAATTGCGGATGTACAAATTACAGGGATAAAGTATTTAGATACTTCTATCGTTTATTCTATTGCCAATTTATTGCCCGGCGATAAGTTCATGCATCCGGGTGAAGATATCTTTGCAAAATCAATCACTAACCTTTGGCGACAAAAACTATTTTCCAATATTGAGATTTTTGTAACCCGTGTAGATGGTGATAAAGTGTGGCTGGAGTTAAGTGTACAGGAAAGACCCCGCTTAGGTAATTTTAAGTTTGTTGGTATTAGTAAATCAGATGCAGAAGAGCTCACTACAAAAGCATCATTAGCCAAGCAAACGATCATTACCGAGAATACCCGTAGAAATATCATTGAGATTGTTACAAAATATTTTTCTGATAAAGCTTACCGTAATGTAAAAGTTACGATCGATGAAAAACCGGATCCTGCTTTTGCGAATTCAAATCAAATGATCATAAACGTTGTTAAGGGAAATAAGATCCGCATCAATGAGGTTGGATTTTATGGCAATGACAATGTAGATGCGCTAAGGTTGAAAAAGCAGATGAAGGGAACAAAGGAAATGTCTAAAGTAACCTTAAAGCCTGATGAAGGAGTAAGCCCATACGGAGAGAAGAAACCATATTCTTTCAGTGAGTATACTAAAGACTGGGGATTCCTTTCTTTAACTAAAACAAAAAGAGTACTTGATCCCTGGTTCAGATTTAAACTGTTTAGTGCAGCAAAATTTGATAACAAGAAGTATGAAGAAGATAAAGACAAGGTGCTTGACTTCTATAACTCTCAGGGATACCGTGATGCACAGATCGTTGCCGACACACAGTACCTTACCAAGAACGGGAATCTGAATGTCGATCTGAAAGTTCAGGAAGGTAAACGGTATTATTTTGGAGATATTACCTGGAAAGGCAATGCAAAATATTCTGATTCTTTGCTCAATTTGTATCTGGGAATTAATAAAGGCGATATTTATAATGTCAGCATTTTAAATAAAAGATTAGGAAAAGAAGCGGCTCAGGAAGGTGGTGATATCAGTGGTTTATACATGGATGATGGTTTTTTATTCTTTAGAGTGGAGCCGGTTGAAATGGCTGTATATAATGATACCATTGATTATGAAATAAGAGTAATAGAAGGACCGCAGGCCAGATTAAAAAATGTTTCTATTTCAGGTAATGAAAAAACGAAGGACTATGTTATCCGCAGAGAATTAAGAACAATTCCCGGAGAGTTATTCAGTCGTTCAGATCTGATCCGTTCACAAAGAGAATTAGCAAACCTTCAGTTCTTTAACCAGGAAACTATTAATCCTGGTGTGGTACCAAATGCTGACGATGGAACGGTTGATATCAATTGGCAGTTGGAAGAAAAATCTTCTGATCAGCTTGAATTGTCTGCTGGTTGGGGAGGAGGTATCGGTCTTACTGGTACGTTAGGAGTAACTTTTAATAACTTCTCCATTCGTAACATCTGGAAAAAATCTGCCTGGGATCCATTACCAACAGGAGACGGACAAAAACTTAGTTTAAGAGTACAGTCGAATGGCCGTGCATTCCGTTCTTATAGCTTCTCATTTACTGAACCATGGTTAGGTGGTAAAAAAAGAAACTCACTTACAATTGGTTTGAATAATAGTAAATATTCAAATGCATTTGATCCTTTCACAGGCACAATTGACAGGGCAAGATCTGATACGAATTATTTGAAAGTAAATGGTATTTCAGTTTCTCTTGGCAAACAATTGAAATGGCCGGATGACTATTTCAGTCTGGTGTATTCCATTAACCTGACTCAGTACCAACTTCGGAACTATCCAATTTTTGACCAGGATTTCAGAAACGGCACATCAAATAATATTAGTTTTAAAATAGGATTACAACGTTCATCTGTCTTTGATCCTATTTTTCCACGAAGTGGATCAAATTTTCTGGCGAGTGTTCAGTTTACACCACCATATTCATTATGGAAAAATACAACGTCTAAATCAGATAATAAATTTGAAAATCCTGAGTATCATAAATGGAGATTCAATGCAGAATGGTTCGTACCTATCGGCAAGCCACTAGGGGCTGAAAAGAATCGTCAGTTTGTTATGAAGATTGCTGCTAAATATGGTTTTATGGGCAGGTATAACAAAGACCTAGATTTTTCACCATTTGAAAGATTCCAGGTTGGTGATGCCGGTTTGACAAATAATTTTGGATTACTAGGATATGATATCGTAGCTCATCGTGGCTATCCTGTATATCAATCTTCTGATCCAACTATTAATCCTGATCAGCAAAGTGCTTCTCAATTTTTTACCATATTCAATAAGTATACTTTGGAAATGCGTTTCCCATTGGTAACAAATCCAAGCAGTACTATTTATGCATTAACCTTTTTTGAAGCGGCAAATGGCTGGTATAACTACAAAGATTATAATCCATTTAAACTTCGCAGAAGTGTTGGTGTAGGTATGCGTTTCTTCCTGCCAATGTTTGGTTTGTTAGGATTTGATTATGGAGTAGGACTTGATCGTATCACTCCTGGACAATCAGGATTAAAAGGTGCTTCAAGATTTACCTTTATGCTTGGTGTAGAGCCTGATTAATAGTGAAACAGAATATTCAACCTGAAAATTAAAACAATGAAAAAAATATTAATCGCAGTATTAAGCTTTATGCTATTAACTGTTGCCGTTCAGGCACAGAAATATGCCATTATTGATACAAGGTATATTCTGGATAAAATGCCTGATTATAATGATGCACAAAAGCAATTAGATGTAATAGCAGTTGGCTGGCAAAAAGATATTGATACAAAACAAGCAGACCTTGATAAAATGTATCAGAATTTTGAAGCAGAGCAGGTTATGCTTACTGAAGATCTCAGAAAAAAAAGAGAGGATCAGCTTTATAATAAAGAAAAAGAACTCCGGGATCTGCAGCGTAAACGCTTTGGTTTTGAGGGAGATCTGTTCAAGAAAAGACAGGAGTTGATAAAACCAATCCAAGACAAAGTTTACAATGCCGTTCAAAAAATTGCTGTAATGCGAGGCTATGACTTTGTATTGGATAAAAGTGAAGGAATTACCATTATCTTTGCCGACCCAAAATTGGACAAGAGTGAAGATGTACTCAAAGAATTAGGGGTACGATAATTGTTAATAAAAAATAAATTAAGCGTAAAAGAAATTTTAAAAGCAACGAATTAATCTCATAAATACTCTTAAAAGCAATAATAAAATAAACCAAATGAAAAAAATTCTAATTGTTCTTGTATTGGCATCGGGAGTTTTCTTTTCGAATAATGCTGCTGCACAAATGAAAATCGGTTATATCCGTATTGATGATATCGTTGGATTAATGCCTGAAACAGCAGGCTTAGATTCTTTATTAGACAGATACCAGGCTGATTCTATTAATCCTCAGTATGCACAGATCATTTCATTATATCAATATAAGGATAGTGTTTACAAAGATTCAGTACGTCCTGCACCTGCAGCAGTTAAAAAGCAGATTGAGCAGGAGTTACCACAATTATTGTATCAGATACAAAACTGGCAGCAAATTGTGAACCAGGCATTACAGGCTAAACAGGATGAATTACTTGCTCCTATTTATCGTAAAGTGTATGATGCTGTAAAGGCCGTGGCCAAGGAAAAAGCGTATTCGCATATTATGACTAAAGAAGCAATGCTGGTAGCACCCGATGCGGATGATATATCCCTTTTGGTAGCAGCCAAGCTTAAATTAAATATCCCTAAACAAACTAAATAGTAGATCACTATTTAAATAATAAGGCCCTGTTATACAAGTTGTATGACAGGTTTTTTTTATTATAATACCTTCCTATTTTCGTGTTATGAATCCTTCAGGTCCAATAGGTGTTTTTGATTCCGGTTACGGCGGACTTACTGTTTTGAAGCAAATAGTAAAGAAGCTGCCGGAATATGAATATATATATCTTGGCGATAATGCTAGGTCTCCCTATGGTACAAGGTCTTTCGATACAGTTTATCACTATACCCTTGATTGTGTAAAATGGTTTTTTGAGCAAGGTTGCTCACTGGTAATATTAGCTTGTAACACAGCTTCAGCAAAAGCCCTTCGTACAATTCAACAAAATGATCTGCCGTTATTGGCACCGGATAACAGAGTGTTAGGCGTAATAAGACCTACTGCTGAAATTATTGGTACATATTCTGAATCAAAAAGTATTGGAGTATTAGCAACATCAGGAACTGTTGAATCAGCCTCTTATCCTATGGAGATCGCCAAATTTTTTCCTGAATTAAAAGTATACCAGGAAGCATGCCCTATGTGGGTGCCATTGGTTGAAAATGGTGAATTTGCAAACCACGGAGCTGATTTTTTTGTAAAAAAGAATTTGCATAACATATTTGAAAAAGGAGAAGCCATAGATGTAATTCTTTTAGGATGTACCCATTATCCATTATTACAAGAAAAGATAAAAGAGTATTTACCAGTAGGAGTTAAATTGATTGCACAAGGTGAAATTGTTGCAGACAGTCTAGCCGATTATTTAAAGCGGCATCCGGAAATGGAGACTCGATGTAGTAAAGGCGGCACTAAAAAATTCTTTACAACTGATTCAACAGACGATTTTGATAATCATGCAGCTGTCTTTTATGGTAAGGAAGTTAAATCTGTTCATACCAGCCTTTAGTTAAAAATATTTATTAGTTTGTTTTTGTCAGGTCCTCTATTTAGTTCATTTTCATATTATTAGAGTCAACTTCAGGGTTCAGTACATAAAATAAAAACTACTTATTTTGAAGTCATTTTTATTTACTAAACCCTTACCTTTGCCGTCCTTTCACAAACCGATGAGTGTGGTGACTTGTTGGTAAACTGAAACCTGGTCCGTTCTCCCGGCCGCATTTCAAACCCTCTATCGCAATTGCTAAAGAGGATAAAAAAGTGAAAAAGTTATAAAAAAATGAAACGTACATTCCAACCTCATCGTAAGCGTCGTAAATCTGTTCATGGATTTCGTAAGCGTATGTCAACTGCAAATGGTCGTAAAGTATTGGCGAGCCGCCGTGCAAAAGGCCGTAAAAAATTGACTGTTTCTGATGAGAGTAAACTAAAATAGAAGTTATCCATTCTCTTTAGTTAAGAGAAAGAAAAGGAAGCTCACTATATTTATAGCTCCGTCCCGTTTCAAACGAGATGGAGTTTTTTTATTTTAATTATTTGTGCTAAAGCAATTTACACTAGGAAGAAATGAACGATTAAAAAGTCGTAAAGCAATTGATGGGTTGTTCAAAAACGGGAAACGTTTTACAGCAGATCCGTTCAGAGTTTTTTATGCTATTACAAACGAAGTTGAATTGAAGTTTGGTACCGGTGCAAGTACCAGGAATTTTAAAAAAGCTGTAAACAGGAATAGGATTAAGCGGCTAGTGAGAGAAGCATACAGATTGCAGAAAAATCCACTTGAACTAATTTTGAAAGAAAAAGGAAAAGGCTTGCATCTTTTCATAATTTATACAGGAAAAGAATTGCCTGATTATCAGGATGTATACACTATTTTAAATACCATATTGGCAAAATTATCAGCGATCATAGATGAAAGAATTGCTTAAAATATTAGCCCTTCCGTTTATTGGTTTGATCAAGATCTATCAATGGATTATATCTCCATGGCTTGGTCCGAAGTGTCGGTACACCCCAACCTGTTCTCATTATGCTGCAGAAGCTTTTAAGAAACATGGAGTGTTTAAAGGTTTTTGGCTTGCATTAAAAAGAATTTCCCGTTGTCATCCATGGGGAGGAAGTGGGTACGATCCTGTACCTTAAGTATTTATCAACTTTACACTTATTATTTACATCAAGATAAAAAAGCATATTTTGCTGAATAAACAACCTTATTTAATAATTAAATCAAAATTCATTGATTACAGTATCAATAATTGAAGATGATAAAAGTTATCGTGAAGGACTTGAATTATTAATCAGTGGTTCTAACGAATTTAAATTATTAAATAGTTATCCTTCAGCAGAAAAAGCGTTAGGTCATATAATTGAACATAAACCCCGAATAGTAATTGTTGATATTAAGTTGCCCGGGAAAAATGGAATAGAATT
>JAHEMN010000209.1 GCA_024643645.1 Chitinophagaceae bacterium
AATGGGGCGGAATTACCGCAGATTAGTCAGATAATACGAAAAATATCGTTACAATCCAAATAAAAGTTCTTTCTTAATCCTAATTTTTATTAACAAGTTTTTGATTACCAAAGTATTACAACAACCCTTTTATTTAATACAAACGTTTACCATAGAAATAAAATAGCAGTAAGAATCTTAAAATTAGTTATTAAAACTTATGATCAAAAAAACAGCCGGCCATAATTGACCGGCTGTTTACATGTACTTAATATTTATCCAGGTAGTTTTATCACTTTTATTTCCTTATGCTCATTTCCCTGAATAAATCGCAGAATATAGGTTCCTGGATTATAATCTTTACCAATAGTAATTATTTCTCCTGAAATTGAATTCCTGTTTTCTATTACTCTTCCAAACATATCTACCACCTGAATATTGACCTGATCTTTAATATTATTACTATTGATCTTTAAAGTAAAGCTGCTGTTACTTGGATTAGGAATAGCTCTTACTTCCAAACCAATTAAACTTTCAACCATATCGATTTCTTTAGTCACTATTAAATTAGACATATCATGATTAACAATAACGGTTGTAGTAGCAGTAGCAACATTTCCACAATCATCAGTAGATGTTATTGTAATTGTATATATCCGACCATTGCCTTTTCCAGATCTTTCAGCACGAAGTTTTATATGATGATCATCTAAAACCTCCCAATCTGGAGAAGTATCTCCATCTCCAAGACCATTAACAGGTTCATTACTTGTTACTGAAAGCATATTTGTAACCGGTGAACAATTATCAACAGCTGTATAATTAATTGTAACATCCACCATTTGATGATTTGGTGGCCATAATGATGCAGGGTCTGCATTTACATTTGCTATTACAGGCCTTGTAGTATCTTTTACTGTGATTGTTTGGTCATGCATAGTGCTATTCAGACAATCATCAGTTAATTTCCAGGTTCTGGTAATAATTTCTTCACCGATACAAGCACCCGGATTAGTTACATCAGTATATGTTGCATCCAGCGTATTATCACAATTATCAGCTTCATTTGTAACATCACCTGTAACCCCTACTGAAGCATCATGAATACAATTTTGATCTTTATATATAGTTATATCAGCAGGTTGTGTAAATGTTGGTGGAGTAATATCCTTTATTGTAATCGTTTGTTCTTTTACTGTTGAGTTTCCGCAATCGTCTGTCAGAGTCCAGGTTCTGGTAAGTATAGTCTCACCAACACAAGTACCCGGAGCTGTTTCATCAGCATATAAAGCATTCAAAGTGTTATCACAATTATCTGCTTCATTTGTAACATCGCCTGTAATACCAACAGAAGCATTATAATTACAGTTTGCATCTTTATTAATAATAATATTTGCAGGAACAGTGAAAGTTGGTTTGGTGTTATCTCCTGTTGTAAAATTGGTATTTGAAATATCAAAGAACACATTACCAACTGCTTCTATTTTTATTCTTGCTGATGTACTATAATCACATGGTATCATAACATCTTGTGAGCCATCATTAGGTGTACTTGCTGATAATACGATAGGGAATGTATTGCCTCCATCTGTAGACAATGATATTTTTACATTTGCAGCATTTACCGGTGCTACATCAGTACCTGCAACATCCCAGGTAACGGTATGTGTACCAGGACACCAATTCAATGCTGTATTTGGACTCGTTACTCTAAAAGGACCTGATGCTCCATCTACTGTCATTGACATAGAAGCATACTCAACGCCACCACCTGTTGGAAAATTATCTCTTGCTGTTAATCTAAAATTTAATGCCCTTCCATAAGAAGGTAAGATCTCTCCCAATGTTTGCGTATTATTTAATATATCTGATAGTTGAGGAAATGTTCTTGAAGGTGAAGCAACAGGTGGAAACGATCTGAATATTGGAGCTGTACCAGAAGGTGAGTTTGGTGCTCCCTGAGGTCCTAAATCAAACTCTTCCCAACTGAACATTAATGGATCGCTATTTGGATCACTACCAGAACCTGTCAATGTAAAAGGAGTATTAATTGGAATCACATATCCACTGGCGCCGGCGTTTACAGAAGGGGCACCATTACCTGTATTCGTAATTACAGGACAGGCATTACCCCCTCCTAAAGTACTAAATGTTACTATTTCCTGATAACTAATTGTATGAAAAAGCATATCCCTGAATCCCTGTATATCGTGACAACCCCCAGCATAAGACATGATAGTTGTTCCACTTCCTGGTTCATAAGCAGCACCGGCAGCATATTGTGCTCCAGAACAAGAACCGATACTACTATTAAAAGTATGTTGCGCAGAAAACTGATGGCCCATTTCATGTGATGCCAATCCAATATCAAAAGCAGAGCCTGTTCTTACACCAGAAGCTCCCCATGCTTTATTAGCACCACAAATAACAGCACCTGCGGCACAACCACCAATGTTAGTACCAATAAATACATGTCCTATATCATAATTAGCTGCACCAATTACAGCATCAATCGATACTTGATTTTCTGATCTGATTGGCGTACTACATGGATTATTTCCTGTATCTGTAAAAGGATCGGTCGTAGCATCTGTATAAATAATAAGATTATTATTGGCAATTATTACAAATCTTATAGATACCTCTCTTTCATAAATAGCATCAATTTGGTTAACAATAGTAACAATACCGGCCAGAGCACCAGCAACTGTATTACCATATAATGCGGTAAATTCACCTGCAGCAGATACTGCTAAACGGTAAGTTCTTAATTGAGTACCAGATGCTAATTCTGTTACCGGCGTTAATTCAGGTTGCTTATTAATTATATCTGTTTGAAGACTGCAAAACTTTTGATCAACTGGTATTGGCAGATCTTTCTGATAATAAACTATATATTGATCTACATTACCTCTTGTATTGGGTTCAATAAATATAAATCCTTCTTTTGAAATGATTATTGCATGAAAACCCCAATAAGTCCAGTCAAATCTTACTGTAATTGAAGGATCTTGAATAGATTGACCTGCATAAGTTTTAAGTTCTGGAAATTTATCAGCTAATCCTTTTTCCATAATTAACGATTCAACAATCTTAAATTGCATCATAGAACCATCAGGCAAAGGAAGGTTTATAAATTTTTTTGAATTTGTTACATTAACTTTTGACTCTTCCGGGGTATCAGTTAAAAACGTTTTCAAATTTCCCTTATTCAATTCTAAAGCTCTAAAGCTTAATGGCGTAATTTCATCTGCAACCCGCTTTTGTAAAGAGGCTGGTGCAATATCACTCCATATTTCATTTTGAGAATACGCAGTTGACTGGAAAAGTAAAATAAGAAGTCCTGTACAAAAAAATGCAACAGATTTTCTAAAAAATCGATGAATGTTAAAACTTTTCATAAACAATCATTTTAGAGTTAAAAAATATATTCAATTAAAAAGTCTAATGAATTTTATTCATCAAACTAATTAGTCTAAATATGCTGCCTTTACTATTAATCTTTAACTGTTTTGGATACAAGAATGGGAAGCGGATCCGGGAGGATTAGAAATAGATTAACAAGAGATAGATGTTAATTGAAATAAATGTAATATAAAATGATCTCTCACTCAAATAAAAATATTAACAGTAATACCGTAAGCGTAATTGAATAATTCAATTTTCTTTTCAACTACTTAATTTATAACATAATAAACTAATCTAATGACTGTTATTAAATAAATTGCAAATAATTATTTTTGATATTTATTTTTCATATCCTGTACAGAATCAACGATCAATTCCTTCAAAATTGCAGTATCAATATCTGAAAGTCTTTTAATATAAAGACAAGAGCCAGAACTCACTTTAAACTTACCCAGTTTATCAAGTAAACTTTTGTAATTATTTACACCTGACATAATATAGATTGAAAGATT
>JAHEMN010000069.1 GCA_024643645.1 Chitinophagaceae bacterium
TTTTAAGATCCTTTGTTTTTTCGTAAACAGCTAGTTGTCTATCGGCACCGGTACCTTGTTCAAGCATTTTGTTTACATACATTACACGGTGTCTGCTTCCCAAATGATCTAAGACAGGATCAAGAAAGTCCAGTAATTCGTATATCAATGCCCTTGTATTTACTTCTTCTTCTTTTCCAAAATCGATCAGGTAACCATCAACACCATAACGGCTTGCTCTCCATTTGTTTTCATTCAATAATGCTCTATGGTATTGTATGAAATTCAGGTTTTTTGAGTGGAGCATAAATATTCTGGCACAGATTGCCTGAAATAATGCTGCTATGGCTATGGTTTCATCCACTGTCATCGGAATATCACAAATACGAAACTCCACTGTATTAAAGAATGGGTGTACTCTTAGATCCCACCAGATCTTTTTGGCATTATCAATACAATTTGTTTTAATAAGCAACTTTACATAGTTGTCATAAGCTTCTATGCTTTCAAAGGTGCTGGGTATACCAGTACGGGGAAATTTATCAAAGACTTTTGTGCGGTAAGATTTGTAGCCAGTTTTTCTTCCTTCCCAGAACGGTGAGTTAGTACTAAGTGCAAAAATATGAGGTAAGAAATAACGGGTACTGTTCGCAATATGATTTGCTAGTTCCCTGTTTTCCATCCCTACATGCACATGTAGACCAAATATTAAATTACTTCTGGCAGCTTCCTGTAATTCATTTACAATCTCATTATAGCGAACATGCTCAGTAATTAATTGGCTTTCCCAATGGCTGAAAGGGTGGGTGCCTGAAGCCCCCATTGTATAACCCAGGTTATTTGCAATCCCACCAATGGTTTTCCTCAAAGTTGATACATCAGTGTAGGCTTCATCAATATCTGCACAAATATCTGTACCAACTTCAACTACTGCCTGGTGCATCTCAGCTTTTACTTTATCCTTAATTACTTTTTGGCCTTCCTGAACAATTTGTTGTTCATGGCTTTTTAATTCAAAAGTTTTAGGATCAAGCACCATGTACTCTTCTTCTACACCAAGGGTAAAGCTTTTATAATTCAGGATCATAAGTTAGTTTATTATTTCTTGTTTATTGTAGTGATTAATCACTCTAAAAAGTCTTTTAAATACAACCGCTA
Organism: Chitinophagaceae bacterium; assembly: GCA_024643645.1. GTDB lineage: Bacteria > Bacteroidota > Bacteroidia > Chitinophagales > Chitinophagaceae > JJ008. The sequence continues at coordinate 1,138 of JAHEMN010000069.1, forward strand.
AATACTTGACATCTATCAATAAACAACAAACTATTTTATATTAACGGTAGTTTATTACTGCTTCTTCTTACATACTCACCCCATGTAAGATTATCCATACCCTCTTTATTTTCCAATGCTTTCTCAATTGCATAATTAGCTGATGTTTCAACAACCCATTCAAAATTTTCATCACCTACACTAGACCTTTCTGCATCTGGAGCAGGGTTGCAGAAGTCAATGGCATAGGGAACTCCATCTCTGACAGCTAGTTCTACAGTATTAAAATCATATCCTAAATATTCATTGATACGTAAAACGATATCTGTCATTTGCTTTAATCTTTCCGGTGTTGGGCTAAAATCTGCAACATAACGGAGATGATGTGGATTACGGGGTTCGTAAGACATGATACGTACATGTTTTCCACCAATACAATAACAACGATAATATTCAGTAAAAATGATCTCTTCCTGTAGCATCATTACCAATTGCTCTGTTTCGGCATGCTTGTTAAAAAAATCTTCGGCATCAGTTAATTTATATACACTTTTCCATCCACCACCAGCGAATGGTTTCATGTATGCAGGGAATCCAACATATTTAAATATTGCATCCCAATCCAACGGATAGGTAAGGTTGCTGAAAGATTCTGCAGATGTATCAGTTGGTAGATCCTTTGAAGGAAGTATCACAGTTTTTGGAACAGGTACATCCAATTTTGTCATAAGGCAGTTATTGAAGTATTTATCATCTGCACTCCACCAAAAAGGATTATTGATTACTGAAGTACCTGTTACAGCAGCATTTTTTAACCAGGTTCGATAAAAAGGCACATCTTGTGATATACGGTCAATAATCACATCATAACCACAATATTCGCCCTGCATTGCTTTGCTTATTTGTACCGGCTCAGCCATAATACCGGGAACATTCTTACTATTTACTCTTGCTACAAATGCATCAGGAAATGATCTTTCTTTACCATGCAGAATTCCAATTTTTTTCATGTGTTAGTTTTTAGTTTATATTTTTTAGCAAGCCCGTTTTTTATAACCTTAATCTCTTCAATTAATAAAATCGAGTTTTTTCAAATTTATTTTTATGCTATCAATATAACAAATTAATAGCAGTGTTATTTCAGCTAATTAATGAATTTGTAGAAATAATAGAATTTATTACGAAAACCTTAATTTTGGGGCCATGCAATTGGCAAATGTATCCGGCATCCAGATTGAAAATACAGTTATAGATTCCTTTTTTCTCGGAAGAGAGGTGAAAATCGATTTTTACCTTCCTCGAAATCTAGTAAGTACAACTTCTCTCAATCTTTTATTGATTAACGATGGGCAGGACCTCGTCAAAATGAATTTTGAATCAATTATTGATACCCTATATTCAACTAATGAACCTATCGAGCCATTATTGTGTGTAGGTATACATTGTAGTAAAGATCGTAAGATGGAATATGGAGTTGCCGGAGAACCGGATTATTTAGGTCGTGGTGCCAAAGCAGGTTTATATACACTATTTATTTTTGAAGAGTTGATCCCATTTGTCAGGCAAAAATTTGCTATTAATTCCTTTAAAGAAAAAGCATTTGCAGGTTTTTCACTTGGTGGATTAATGGCATTGGATATTGTTTGGAAGCACCCGACTGAGTTTAATAAAGTTGGTGTATTCTCCGGTTCACTTTGGTGGAGGGATATTGACCAGACAGAAGAAGTTTATGATGATGACAAAAATCGAATTATGCATCAGCAAATTAGAAAAGGTACATATGCACCCTGGCTGAAATTCTTTTTCCAATGTGGTAATATGGATGAAACAAAGGACAGGAATAATAATGGAATTATAGATTCTATTGATGATACCTTAGATCTGATAAATGAACTAGAAGCAAAAGGATATGATAAAGAAAATGATATCCAATATCTGGAAATGAAAGATGGCTTACATGATGTGCCTACCTGGGCAAGAGCTTTTCCTGCATTTTTAAAATGGGGGTGGGGGAAAAACTAAGTACCTATTTATACAAAAGCAATACTCCAAACTTAAATAGTTAAATAAAAAAAAGTCCCGAATTAATCGGGACTTTTTTATGACTTTATCTAACTGAGATTAGTTGAAGATATATCTTAAACCAAACTGAATTGAATAAGTAGAAGCTACACTTAACAGATCTCTGTATGTTCTGGTAATAATGTTACCCTGATCAGCAGCTAACCTGAATGTAGGTACAACTGTTCCGCCAGGAACTAGTGAATTCTGGTTCGTTGGAATCAAAATAGATGAAGCATTAACTGTTTTAATTTTGCCCCAATCTGAGTTGATCAAATTACCAATGTTGAATACGTCGATTGTGAACTGAAGAGTATTCTTCATATTACCTGACTTTACAAACAAGTCCTGCATGAATTTCACATCCAAACGGTTTAACCATGGTAAAGTAGCACCATTTCTTTCTGCATACTGTCCTCTGTGTTTAGACAAATATTTGTCCTGGTTAATGTAATCTTCGAATAATTGACCTTGCTGAGCTGCAGAATAAACTACGCCATTCAAGGTTTGAGATACAAATTGTATTTCAGATGTATTTCTTGCATCCTTAGGAATATAGATCAGGTCATTTCCTGCTACACGGTCACGGTTAAAGTCAGCACCATATACATATGAATATCTGCCTTGTATTGATCCGTTATAGAACATGCTGATGGTAGTAGCAAGGTGTTTGAAATATTCCTTTCTATAAGAAAGTGATGCAACTACGTTATCAGGTACTACATAGTTAGTATATCCAAGTACCGGAGTATTAGAGCCGTTTACAGTAGCAGTTGTCTGCCATGCAGAGCCCGGCTGATCTCCACTACCATCAAATAGATTACCAGCTAACGATTTAGTATAGGCAACAGAGAAAGCTAATCCTTTACTTAAAGGCTTCTCTATCTTACCTGTAATTGAGAAGTAATAACCTCTTTTACCATTACCAATAACATACGTATCGAAAGTAGAGTTACCACCTGGGGTTGGAACACCACCAGAAAGTGGGTTGATGTATTTCTGTGGTGTATTTACAGGATAAATAGCTCTGCTATCAGGATAACCTGAAACACTTAATGGTGTAGGTGCAACAAGGTTAGCGTTTTCAAAATAAGTAGTATTCATATCCTTATTGAAAATAGCTTCAATTGTAGCAACCATACCAGCTGGTAATTTTGTGTCGATAGCCAGACTTGATTTCCATGATTGAGGATTTCTGAAATCTTCATCCATTGCTGTTATTGAACTTGGAACAACAGTACCTGCAACAGGAACTGATGAAGGATAATATGCTCTTGGGTCAGGAACAAACGGACCAGGAGTATTTGCCTGTCCATTAAATGATGTTGTGATCTGTAACATACCATTGTCACCTGATTGGCTTACGATCCATACAAATGGAATTTTACCGGTGAAGATACCAGTACCACCACGTATCTGTAAAGATCTGTCGCCATAAAGATCCCAGTTAAATCCAAATCTTGGAGACCACATTAGACGCTTAGATGGTAAGTTGCCGGTATTGATCTTACGACCATTAGCAAAAGTTAATGGAGTTACTAATGGATGAGTAACGATCTGTGGCACATCTGGGTAAGATGGTTGGTCAACTCTTAAACCAAATGTAAGTTTAAGTGTACGGCTAACTGCGATCGCATCCTGTAAGTATGCAGATACCTGTGCAAATTTGAAAGATGAAAATGCTGGCGCAAAATCTTTTGATAATGAATAGGTATAAGCAAAATCTCTAGGCTTTTGTCCTGTTACAAAATCATTCCAGGTATTAAAAACATAATAGTTTGCAGCAAAACGCTGGAATCCATTGATCGTTTCACTAAAGTCAACCTGAGCACCTGCTGTCCAGCTATGTTTGTTTTTTGTCCAGTTCAGGTCATCAACAATAGAGTACATTTTTACTTTACGTAAATTTCCAAAACTGAAAGGCTCATAACCAAATGATACATATGGTGCAGGAGTAGAAACGCCGGTAGAACTTAAGATATCTACCAGTGGCATTTCAGTGCCAGTATTTGTTTTTGGACTTGTTGTAGATCTTGAGTCATTCTGGAATGTATAAGTACCTCTTAAGGTATTAGATAACCTTCCAAAAGTAGAGTTCAATTCTGCAGAGAATGAATAAAAATTCGCACCCTGGAAATAATTGGAGTTCTGATACCAAAGATTATTCAGGTTTTGTCTGCCTAAACCGCTTGAATAGTTAAAGCCGGCTCCACCGGTAGAACCACTGATAGGACTTGGCTCACCACCTTCTACCTGGCTATATCTTACATTTAATTTATGTTTCTGGCTGATATTCCAGTCTATTCGTCCCATGAATTTTGTTCTGGTTATCTCAGGAGTATATCCATCATAAGGACCAGTTACATATCCATAAGTATTTAATAAATATTGACTGATATAATTCAAAGAATCAGCGGTCGGTCGGGCAATATTTGGTGCACTTCCATAAGGGGCACTTGGTGTAGATGCAAAATTGGTTTGAATTGACTTTGGCTGTGTTTCGTTTTCATAGTTGAAAAAGAAAAACAATTTATTCTTAACTATTGGTCCGCCAATTCTGAATCCTTCTTGTTTGTATTCTTCTGAAGGTCTGGTAAAAGTTTGTTTACCAACTTTATCACCTCTTTGTTTTTCATTTCTCCAATAAGTATATACAGAACCAGAGAAAGTATTAGTACCTGATCTGGTAACTGCATTGATAGCACTTCCGATAAATCCGGTCTGGCGGATATCAAATGGAGTGATATTTACAGAAATTTCCCCGATCGCATCTAAAGAAATAGGTGCGCCATTGGCAGGTAGATTACCACCAATACCGAAGCTGTTATTGAAATCAGCACCATCAATAGTGAAGTTATTTTGACGATAGTTACCTCCTGCTATGGATGCCCCATTAGATTGAGGGGTTAAACGTGTAAGGTCATTCAAGCTTCTGTTGATGGTTGGAGCCTGGTTAATTTGTGTAATACCAATATTGGTAATTGCACCGGTGCGGCTGTTATTTAAAATAGAACTTCTGCGACCTGTAGTAAGGATTACATTTTCCAGGTTGGCAACTGTTTTTGTCAAGGTAGAGTTCATACTGAATGTCTCTCCCAGTTTTAAATAAATATCTTCTGTTCTTTCCTTATCGTAACCAACAAAAGTTACTTCAATAACATAAGGACCACCAACCCGCATATTAACAATGCTATACTGACCATTGGGTCTGGAAACAGTAACATACTTTGTTCCGGTTGGAAGGTGCGTTGCAACAATAGTTGCACCAGGTAAAGTTTCTCCTGTTGTACTGGTTATGTTACCACTCAGAGCAGAAGTTGTTATCTGTGCAAATAATAAAGGACTGACCATAACGGCCATCAGAAATAAAAAGAGTTTTCTCTTAAGCATATAGATTGATTTTCGGTTGCAAAGAAAGGGATAATTTTCTAATTAAAAATGGGTAAATATTAACATTTTGTAATGAAAAAGTAATGCATTATCAGGACAATCAGGTAATAGTTTTTGCTGCCTCCCTACCTTTAAACTTTGAAGCCCATTTCTTTGTTCTAATTTTGCAGAAAATTAATAGATATGTTTGATTCGATTAAGAGTGCTATCGAGGATATTAAAGCAGGGAAACTGGTAATTGTGGTGGATGATGAAGACAGAGAAAACGAAGGTGATTTTCTCACAGCTGCCCAAAATGTGACACCAGAACTTATCAATTTTATGAGCAAATATGGGCGGGGCCTCATTTGCGCTGCCTTGCCTGAAGGACGTTGTGATGAATTAGGACTGGAATTAATGGTAAATAACAACACGGCTTTACACGAAACGGCTTTTACAGTATCGGTCGATTTATTAGGCCATGGCTGCACATCAGGTATTTCTGCACATGACAGGTCAAAAACGGTACAGGCACTTATAAACTCAACTACAATTCCTTCAGATTTGGGAAGACCGGGCCATATTTTCCCATTAAGGGCCAAAAATGGTGGGGTATTAAGAAGAGCCGGGCATACGGAAGCGGCAGTTGATCTGGCCCGACTGGCAGGTTTTGAGCCGGGGGGTGTTTTGGTTGAAATCATGAATGATGACGGGACAATGGCCCGATTGCCACAACTAATCGAAATCGCAAAAAGATTTGATTTAAAGATTGTTTCTATAAAAGACCTTATTGAATTCAGGATAAAAAGTGATTCACTAATTGAAGAGATCGTACGGGTGGATATGCCAACCCGGTATGGTGAATTTAAATTAGTGGCATTTACTGAAAAGAACTCTTCTAATGAACATATGGCATTAATAAAAGGAGAGTGGGGAAATGATGATCCGGTAATGGTGAGGGTACACTCTTCTTGTTTTACAGGCGATATTTTAGGTTCGCTTCGCTGCGATTGTGGTGAACAGTTACATGCGGCAATGAAAATGGTACAGGATGAAGGAAAGGGAGCCATATTATATATGAACCAGGAAGGAAGAGGAATTGGCTTATTGAACAAACTGAAAGCTTACAGATTGCAAGAAGAAGGGATGGATACTGTAGATGCAAATCTGCATCTTGGATTTCAAATGGATCAAAGGGATTATGGGGTAGGAGCCCAAATGCTCAGGCATTTAAATATTCAGAAATTAAGATTAATTACCAATAACCCCAAGAAGAGAGTTGGACTTATAGGTTATGGATTAGAAATTGTAGAGAATATCCCAATTGAAGTTTTCCCGAATAAGCATAATGAAAAATATCTGCAGACCAAAAGAGATAAACTAGGGCATGAAATTTTAGATAAGGGGTAAAATACTGATAAAGATTACTTTTTTAATTCTTCTTCATTGATCGCTGCTGGTTCAGGATTTACCTCTTCTACAACCGGTTGATTCTTTTTCCTTATTTTGAAGATGTCACTCAGTTTATCAAAATCTCTCCGATAGGATATACTGCCTCCGTATCGTTTAGTTGCTTTGCCGGTACCCCCGCTTGCAGTTGCAGTCAGATAGTCTGAGTTTTCCTTATAAAAAAATGAGGCTCTTAAACTTCCGGATTTATTGATGAGCCACTCCAGGGTAACGTCAGGAAGTAGTTGTATACTTTGAGCAACATCTGTTTGTTGCCAGGCTGCATCAAAACCAACACCTGTAGAAATTATAAAACGATTATTAAAGAATGATCGGCCTATTGAGAAATTCACATTACTGCCCAGGTTCAATGCAGTTTTATTGCTGGCATCTATGATATTTCTATTGTAAATAGATGTGTTTAAGCTGATATTGTATTTATCATTCTTCAATAAGTTGCCTAATATTTTATTGATCTGATCATTAATAACATTCAGGAATATGCCTGAGATCGTATTAACAACAGATCCACCGCTACCTGAATTATTATCTGCAAGCTCACTGGGAGCAAAACTGTTAAATACAATAAGGTATGTTACCTGCCTGTTAAGTTCGTTTACATTTTTTTCCATTTGTTGAATAACAAGGCCTAATTCCGGATCTGTGGCTGCAGCGCTGGTGGAAGGAAAATCCAACGAGAAATTAATTTGTGGTTTAAAGAGTTTGTCGGTTAATGTTGCTACTACATAAACATCGCCTCTGGTAGTAGAAGCCGAAGTGTTAACTTTCAATAAACTGGCAAGGGGTGCATAACTTACTTTTTCAGCTGTATAAACTGCATTGAATCTGATGTTCGCATCATATGGATCTCCATTCCATTCAATATAATTGGTGCCTCCCTTTTGTAGCTCAAATGGTTTTTTAAAAAAAGACTGGAATGTAAAAAGGTAATTTCCTTCTTCTATGTCAAATCTACCCCTCATAGATAATGGTTCAGTTGTACCGGAACGAATATTCAAGGTTCCGTTACCCTTGCCTTTAATTTCATCACCCGTCAACTCATCCAATACTACTTTTACAGTAGCCATTGGGTTGGCTGTTATATCAACATCATAAATAATGTTTGTAGAATTTGACCTGTAAGCTAATTCTTCCATTTCCCGTCCATACTTACGTTCCACTAAAAAATCTGCAATGCCTGATTCCCGGTTTGTTGAAGGTGGTATAGTTATGAAGCTGCTGTCCTTGTCAGATGCCACTGCATTGATCGTCATGAACATATCTGATTGCGGCCCTCTTAATTGAAGCAAACCTGTACCTTTTGCATAACCATAAAATTGCTCATTATCCTTAAAAGTGGTATTTAATAATAAAATTGGTTTATTATTAGCTGCACCAACAGTCTTGGGTTTTTGAGTTGAAATATCGAGATCATAAAACATATCTTTAAATGAATCATGATCTATGCCCCCTGTAATATAGATTGGGTTATTGGTTGTTGTGTCAATTAAAATGATACCATCGAGATTGATCTTTTTTGAAGTGAGTTCAATATCAGTATCTTTTATTTTATAAAAGCATTGAGTGAAATTCACTTTTAAGCCTGCATCTTTCAACCTGCCCTTGCCCGTTACCGTTAAGTTTGTAAATTCTCCGGCTATTTTTATATCACCGGTTAGGTATCCTTTCATTTCTGAAAACAGATCACCTAAGAACCGTTCCAGAATTTTAATTTCAAATGTTTTTGCTTTTAAAGCGATCAGATTGTTTTTTGCTTTTTCCGGATCACCAATATAGATATCAGCATTAAAACCAAGATAGTTTTCCTGGTTTACTGTACTGCCTTCAATTTTTAAAAGTTTAGTTTTATTTTGATAATTCAAATTAACCTTTAATTCTCCTAATGAATCATTGTCCAGCCGGAGGAATTTTGTTTTGATATCATTTGAAGAAATATTAATTTCTCCTGTAGGGTCTTCTACCATCACATTGCCGGATATCAATCCTTCCAGCCTGTTTTTAGGCATAAAGAATGGGGAAAAATCACCAAGGTTTATTTTTGTTAAAGTTATTTTTACATCGTTCCAATCTCCTTTTTGGGATTTCTCTGTACGTAAAGATATTTTCTGATCACCCTCACTTAGTAATAATAGTCCGCTAGCCGGTGTGTTTTTCCGGAAGACCAATTCTCCTGTTTCGTCAATTGTCCATGCCTTACCATTAATAGTAAATGTTGAAGGCTCGAATTCAATTTTCACTCCATCATTATAAGTTAGTATTAAAGCGTTCAGGTTAGCAGTATCTACTGTTCTGTTTGCACCGGATTTTATTTTAACAATGGATGAATCATTTCTGGCATCTATATTAAAAGATACCATTGGGATCTTCAGGCTGTCATTAATATTTATATTATAAGCTTCGCCTGTTACATTTAATGAAGAAATATTTCCATATGCCGACAACAGCACATTATCAAAATTATATTTCTTGAATTTTAACTGTGGCACAATAGCATCAAAATTCAATTCATTTTTTGCCAGGTTGAAATTTCCCTGAAGTTTACTATTGTTAAATCCATTGATATCTGGGGAAAGTATTTGTAATATGTCATCAACATAATGCGTATTTATTTCAAAACTAATATCCTGGTTCTTTGGAGTTTTTTTGGGAGCTTTTACATATGCCGGATAATATTTGTTTAACAATGATGTAAATGCAATAGGTAAATCTGTTAAGCTGAAATCTCCTCTAAAAGTTCCGTCAAATTCATTAGAAAGGATTGTTAGCTTTCTGCCATAATCCAGATCTACAGAAGAAATAACGAGTGAATCGAATGGGATCCGGAATTCACCTTTAGAAATTTCTCCCTCTGTTATTCTTGCTTCACCAACAAAATTGTCAATATTATTACTGGTAAAATCAAAATTTAATTTACCAATGAATCCAAGGCTATCCTTTGTAAGATTCAATTCCTTGAAATTGGATTTTTTAATATCAGCAATCAAATTAAATCTTGGTGCAGGACCATTGAAGTCTATTACTCCGTTAAGTAAAATGTCCGCATTCTTATCCTGAACAGATGCAAACCCTTCAAATAATTTTTTATCTAGCTTGCCATTTAATTTGATATTTTCATAACGGTAATTATTGTAATCTATATATTTTACTGTACCATCGAATAATGTGTTAATGGATTTATTAGTAAATCCTTTTCCTTTCAACGTGCCAGACATTGAAATTCCACCAATACTTTTTTCACCGAACAATTCACCTAAATTGAAATTCTGCGTGGCCAGTTTGCCGGAATAAACAGGGTCCTGATTAAATGGCAACTTCATATTAAGATCTGAAGTAATGGTTCCTAAATTTGTTTGGATTGTTCCAAATGTGACAAAATCTCTTATAAAGCCAGTAAAACTTCCTTTGAAATCCAGGTACTGTATTTTTCTAAGATCAGGAGTGGTTATTTTTTTTATTGCGGGAACTATGGCAATGGCATCAATATATGTGGTTCTGAATACTTCAGATCTGAAGTCGATAAATGTCTGGTTAATGGATGGTAGACCTGATAAAGATATATCTCCTTTCAATATAGTATTCTTGCCTGCCTGAATGATCATACCTCTGCCATTCAAATCATCTACACTTCCTCTGACTTTTCCATTAATGGAAATTTCTTTTTGCCATGTTCTTAATGCAGGTGCAAAAAATGCAATATCATCACTATCAACATAAGCGTCTTCAAAAATGGCATTCATCTTTACTTTATGAATGAAGTCTCCCATATCATTGAAGTCTTTATATGACATCGAAAAATAATTACGGATGGTACTTTTATTTAAAGAAAGTTCCATTTCGGAAAAGGCCATTTCTTTTGGAGTGAATTTTACATCGGCGGTCAGATTTTTAAGGATCAATCCGCTTCTTTCTTTGGCTGATAATTTTAAATTGGTGGAAATCGTATCTCCTACAAATCCGGCATTTTTAAATTCACCATTTATTTCGGTAAATAAAATATGTTGTCCATCAAAATAATCAAATGTTTCCCGGTCAGTTTGTTTATCTGTACTAAAAGTGCCATTAATGATTTTCAGGTCTTTTATTTTGAAAACCATATTACCAGCATTCCATGATCCATCTGATTCTACATTATTAGAAATATCTTTTCCAGATTCACCCGTTTTAGGTTTTAACCTGCTGTAATTGTTGATGGCTACTACAGGATCTTTTATCTGTAATGAATTGATATTATATTCATTCGCTGATAAGCTGAGATTATTGGCATCAAGATCCAGTTTCCCCAATTTAACATTAAAGTCTTCACCCAGCCATGCATCTTTTTTAATAAATGTGATATTCTTTAGTTCAACCTTTTTCAGGTTGATCTGCATACCGGATTTCTTTTTTGAGCCACTTGAAGGTGATGAGAAGTAATCCAAAAGAAATTGCTGGCTCCATATTGAGTCTGTTCTTTGGAATTTAATAAGGGCATTATCCAACCCTACATATTTAAGTTCTGCCTCTTTTTTAAAAATGAACCAATCAGTAATTCTTACTTTTAGGTCTCCTGCAAATAATAAGGTATCTCCTTTTTGGTCCTCAACCAATACACCTTGTAAATGCATTCTATTTAAAATGGAGAAATCAACATGTTTAATATTGACCTTTGTATTCAGGTTTTTTGAAAGCCTGTTGGTAACCTGTTTCACTATCCAATTTTGACCAAATGGAGTTTGTATAAATATATAAACCGCTGCGATCAGGAAAAGCAGAGAAAGGAAAAACCATTTCAATATTTTTTTAAATCTCCTCAGGTTCAGCTATTTAAGTTGTAAAAGTAGGTAATCGTACCCTTCAGGCAAATTCAATACCAATTTTTAAGTATGATTTGTGATTGTAGTTGTATAGTACACTACAAGTTCCGAAACTAAATAAGCAATAAGATTGTTTTAACAAATGAATATCCGGAATGTTATTAAATGCAACTTTTTAGCTGAAGTGGTTTTTTCAGGAAGCTAGTAAAATGATTTTTTCAATCTGATAATTAAATATGGGTAGTAACTATTTCAATTTATTAAGATTATTCCCGGTTCCTTGTGTCTATTATTATTTTATCACTTTTAAAATATTTACCAAATGAAATTCCGAATACCCGATGTTGAATGGAAGGGCCGCCATCTGTATTACTGATATTAGCTAATCCTAAAGTGTACTGTCCGGTAATTGTAAAACCACTACTGCTTTCATATCCAAATTGAGCTAGAATATTTGCAGAATACCGGCCATAATCTGCAAAACCAAATTTCATATTCCTGTCAACAGGGGGATCGCTTAAACGGTCGAATTTCTCATTGCCGAATAATTGAAAGTCGAGAGACGGGCCTCCTTTAAAGAAAAAGTGACTTGGGTCTTTTGAGAAATCATATTGTAATAAAGCAGCCAATTCAAAATTATGAAGGGTGGTATTATTGTTAACAGCTTCTGGACCCGGAGGGAAGGAAAATTTCGAAAACGTCACTTTATAGCCCTTCATGCTATAAAATGCCGCCGGGGCAAAATAGAGATTTCCTTCAAATGGAACTTTCATCATTCCGCCAAATTGGAATCCAAATTTATATTGTGTTTTTTGATCAGTGCCTGTAATTGAGTATTTGGCAGTTGTAGCCTGCGGGCCACCAAATAAGCCAAAATCAACCTGTCCGATGGATGAACATGAATATAAAAGGGCGGTAACGGATAGAAGTAGAATTTTCATTTATAGCTGTTTAATGCTTCAAAATCAGATTATTGTGAAATAAAGTTGATAGCTTTTCTGGAAGGATTAAACCGCTGTCCTATTAGGAGAGGGCTGGATAGTTGCACAAAATAGAAATTATATTCCGTGAATTCAAATTAACGGGCAAGAAGTAATTTATTACTATTTGAATTAGCTGAATTTCTTTGCAGGGTCTTTTGTTTCGTCGTTTTTATTGAAGGTTAATGATTCACCTTTTGGAATAGAAAGTGACTGCCAACTATTACTTTTTATGGTTTTAGCAATGTGGATGATCTGACCGATATGATATGGATAGTGTGCCAGTTGGCGGTTGATCGCATCTATAACTGTAAGGGGTTCATTACGGATATGAATTTTTTTCTTGAGGTCTTTCTTCTTGAGTTTCGTAACTGAATCAAAAAAGCATTGCCAGCCTTTTTCCCACAGCTCAATTAATTCTGTTTTACTGTATTCATGAACTTCAAATTCATCATCCCGCTGCCGCCATTCTTTTTCACCATCTTCTTTTAAAAATTTCGTCCATCGGCTTAACATATTTCCTGCCAGATGTTGAATAATTATAGCAATACTGTTTGTTTCTGCATTAGGCTGATAATGAAAATCCCAATCATTTAATTGTTCAAATGTTTTATCTCCCAGGTCTTTATAATATCTGAATCGTCTGATTGAGCTGTTTAGAAATTCTTTAGCTAATGAACTCATAATTATAAATTTTTTTTATTAATACCCTTCCGCATCGTCTTCTCCTCTGTTATCTGCAACAGCTTCAAATTTACCGTTTGGCAATACTTTAATAATCTCTGTTCTGCCAATACTTTCCCTTTGGTGAATGGTATAACCCATTTTTTCCAAAGCATCCCGGACAGATTGAGGAAATTCTTTTTCTACATCTATTCTGTCAGGTAACCATTGATGATGGAATTTTGGTTTATATACGGCATCTTCAGTACTCATATTGAATTCAAGAATATTGACTAGCGTTTCAAATACCTGGGTAGGAATGGTAGTGCC
>JAHEMN010000210.1 GCA_024643645.1 Chitinophagaceae bacterium
GCGGGAATATCTTTTTATTCCGGCCAAAACTGAAGCAACAGTAAAAGGATATTCAGTACTGATGACTAAATCTGCTTTACATCCTTTTACTATTTTTCGCAACTTCAAAACATCACCCGTTAAACTTATTTTTCTTGAAATTACATTTCCATTTGGAGTGATGCCGAAGGAAAGGTGTTGATGTATAATTTTAACGGATGAATGTATTGGATAGAAACTTTTACCTGATTCATCAAGAATTATTAGAGAAACAGTGTTTCCTTTTTCAACAAATAGATTTGCAGTATTTACTATAGCTCTTTCAATACCTCCCGGAAGATCAAGACGGGAACAAAGAATCACAATATGGTTTACTTTTTTCATAGACTATTTGAACCATGAATTTATTCATGCATGGGATTTTCTTAAATAGATTCCTTAAAGTAATTACTTATAATTTTAGACCAGATATTAGTGGAATACTTTTTTTCTACTAATAACCTTCCGTTTTGGGAATATTCGTTACATCTGTCTTTATCATTATATAACTCTAAAAATGCTTTTAGCCAATTTTCTGAGTTGATTGCACCAATTCCAATATTAGATAATGAAAGAAGTTTATTGTTATGGCCCACGGGTGAAACAATAACCGGTTTTCCACATGCCATATATTGTAACATTTTATAACTGCATTTTCCTTTAGTCCATTCATCATCACTTAAAGGCATTAAACCTACACTCATCTGATTAATATCAGCATTTTCATTATTCGAATGCCAGTATTTAAATATTATTCTTTCATTATCAAATTTGATATTCTCAGGCATTTCTGTTGATATAACAATAAATTTTGTATTCCTTGTTTTATTTAAAAAATCAATTATTGGTTGTATAATTATTGATAAATATTTGAAATTACTTTTGGTGCCAATCCATCCCAAAGTAAAGAAGGCTGGTTCGGTTTCATCTGGTTTGAATTGATCAATATTAATAACAGAAGGTACAATTTTTACATTCTTATTAAATAGAGAACAATAATCAGCAAGATATTCATTCCCGGCAAAAACCATTGTCGAATTAGTGAGTGCTTTGTCTACTTGCTTTTTCCCTTCTGTCAACCAGATTGCATCATCTAGATCAAATATTTTAGGTTTTGAAAAATATCTTTCTATAATATAATGATCATTTAATAATAGTCTGTTTTGCCATATCAGGTCATATGAATATTGTTTTAATAAAAGTGGAAGCCTTCCTGTTACTTGTAATAGATGCCATAAGTATTTGTTCCTTAGAATTAGTCGAGAAGGATCTGATTCTTTTAATGGAGTTGGATATATACAATTTAGTTCGTCTCCAATCTCAAGTAATGGTTTTTCATATTGTTGTATTCTGAACCTGGAGGCTGGATCCGTAGGTGACGATATTAAACCAATTATTTTCATTTTTTGAATAGGGAAATGAAAAATTTTACTGGCATGAGTAATATGTTACTGATTCTGTAAGTGAAGGTTTTTTTAAATTTGTTTGTTTCTTCGGTAAGTTTTTCTGATAGTTTATTCTGATCATAGAAAATGCTGTTTGAGATTTTGGGAAGTTCATTATCTGAAGCTATTGCTATTCTGTACATAACCGGGATAGCTTTATTTTCAATAATTGCAGTATAATTGCCGGTATAAGTATTTAGCACTGCACTTTTATTTTCATTCTGAATTAAAGATCCTATAACTGAAGATTGTATAAGGTAATCTGTATTTTTAAAAAATTTATCAATCATTTCTTTAAATTCATAACCATAAAGTTCTTTTTTATGAAAAGGGTTTTTGTGATTTGTCTTATCGCTATAATTACTTTTTTCTGGCGTTGAAATAATCAATATTCCATTATCAGTAAGAACCCTTTTTAATTCAGTTAAAATTTTTTCTTGCTCATCAACATGTTCAATTGTTTCAAAACAAGTAATAAGATCAAAACTGTTATCAGCTACTGGTATTTTTTTGATGTCTCCATTTTTGAACTCTAAATTTTCATTTTTGTATTTTATGTTTGCATTGTCTATTGTCTTTGAATCGATATCTATTCCAGTTACATGTATTGCTTTTGTACTCAAAATATTTGTTCCATATCCTTCACCACAAGCAATATCAAGTATTTTTTTTCCTTGAGCAAACTGAAGTGCTATTGCATATCGGTGCAAATGTTCATGCATAGTTTCATCAGTTATAAAAGTTTCAAGCCTTTCTCCGGTCCATGAATTTTTGATTTTCAAAATGTCGGGTTATTTTTTAATACAAGTTTTTACTTTATTACTATACTATTTGCTTCCCATTTTATCAATGGTCTAACTATCCCTGGAAAATCAGCAGCATAATTTCCCCTTGGCGTAAGTTTTGAATAATCTGTATATATTTCAAAACTAAGAACCTCCTTTTCATGAATTAGAATATCTAATGGATTTGGATTAAATAATGCCAAATTTAAACTGAAGATACCTTCTGGTAAAAGATTTCCTGGTAACCAGGCTGTTGCTTTATAATTTCCTTTTTCTATTTTGCTTAATCGAATTTCTGAAGTAACATCATGTGAATTATATATATTCTGATTCTCCTGATTATAGAGATTCAAACCATGTGTAAATTGTAATCCATCATCTAAAACTTCATATTCTAAACTAACTCCTATAGTTTCAGTTGTATCATATCTTGATAAGATTTTAAAGTTATTATTATGTAGATAAGCTCTATTAAGTTTTAGATTTTTATTATAGGAATAAATACTATTCGACCATTTTGCTTCAGCAATTGTCTGTAAATGCCCCCCTACATATTCATTAATGATCTCACTTGTATCTCCTTTATTTATTATTTTACCATTATCAAGGAGTACAGCAGTTGAGCAAAATTTACGGATCGTATCCATATTATGACTAACAAAAACAATTGTTCTTCCATGTTCTTTACTTACTTGCTCCATCTTTCCAAGACACTTTTTTTGAAACTCTATATCACCAACTGCCAATACCTCATCAATCAATAAAATTTCTGGTTCAAGATGTGCAGCAACAGAAAATGCAAGCCTTAATTGCATGCCACTACTATAATGTTTTAAGGGTGTATCTATAAATCTTTCTACACCACTGAAATCAATGATTTCGTCTAATTGCTTTGAAATTTCAGCTCTCTTTAACCCTAATATGGATCCGTTTAGATAAATATTTTCACGACCTGTTAATTCAGGATGGAAACCAGTTCCTACTTCTAATAAACTACCAACACGGCCTCTGATAATGGCTTCTCCTAATGTTGGTGGTGTTATTTTACTAATTATTTTTAATAAGGTACTTTTTCCTGCCCCATTTCTACCAATTAAGCCAATTCGTTCACCAGGCATAATATCCAAATTAATATCCTGCAATGCCCAGAATTTTTCTTTACTCTTTTTTGAAGTTTGAAAAATATTTTTAACTGATCCGGAAATTATATCTCTCAATGATAAATACCGCTGTGCAGAAGCAATTGTATATTCCTTTCCAAGGTTTCGTATTTTAATTGCTGGTTTCATTAAGATAGATCGGCAAAATAATATTCAGTTTTACGGAAATAATACAAACCTGTAGCAAAAAATATGAAAGTACTTATCAATCCGATCCCTATTGTTATTGTGTCAGGAGGATTTCCAGTTAATGGCGAACGGAATAGTTCTATTGCTGCATTCATTGGATTTAATGATAACAAGTATTTTAACCATTGTTGCTGAATCGAAAACAAAGGATAGATAATTTGTGAAGCAAAAAATAAAACCTGTAACAAGAAGGGAATAGTATATCGAAAGTCACGAAACTTTACATTCAATGCTGCTAAAAAAGTGCCAACCCCAAAAGATGATAGTAAGACAACAATAATTCCGGCAGGAAAATAA
>JAHEMN010000070.1 GCA_024643645.1 Chitinophagaceae bacterium
GATCTACGATATACCAGCTTTTACCGTTTGGCGTTTCATACTCATACCAAAAACGATCAGAAAGTTTTAGCCAATGTGGATCTACCGATGTACTAAAAACCATTTTTTCTAATCTTTTCGTAGAAAACTTAGCAGCTAATTGATAATTAGCTTTATCTGATGATTGTTGAGCTTGTGTACTTGTTATAAAAAATAAAAGCACAAGTATTGATAAAAGCCTTCTCATAAAATGAATTATTTTGATAGATGAAAATATGGATTAATAAAATATGGGAATAGAAAATTAAGTGTAAGAATAAAAAATTATAAATACCTGCTCATCTTTTGTTGATACTGCCGGGCAATTGCTGATGCTTTGTCAGCAAAATCTTCACCATCTGAGGCATATATAATGGCACGGCTGGCATTTACAAGAATTCCACAATCCTTATTCATTGCATTCTCAGAAATTTCCTTTAAGCTACCTCCCTGTGCACCTACACCGGGTACGAGATAAAAATGATCGGGAGTGATCTTTCTTATATTTTGAAACTCCTTCGGTTGTGTAGCACCTATTACAAACATTAAATTATCTGGAGTGCCCCAGGTAGAAACTGTTTTCAATACTTTCTCATATAACAATTCTTCTCCGGCCAGCTGTAGTTCAAAGTCTTTAGCCCCTTGATTTGAAGTTAAACCCAGCACTATTGCCCATTTATTTTCAAATTGCAAAAAGGGTTTCACACTATCTTCCCCCATATAAGGTGCAACAGTTATTGAATCAAATGGCATTGTTTCAAAAAAAGCTTTGGCATATTGATCACAGGTATTTCCTATATCCCCTCTTTTAGCATCTGCAATTTTAAAATGCTCATTGCCGATATAATTAACGGTTTTTTCCATAGCTTCCCAACCCTTTAAACCAAGTGCTTCATAAAAAGCGGTATTGATCTTATAACCGATACATACATCTTTGGTAGCATCAATTATTGCTTTATTAAATTCAAATACAGGATCTTTTTCAGCTAATAAATGTCTGGGAATTTTATTGATGTCTGTATCCAATCCAACACATAAGTAGGATTTTTTGTTCCTTATTTGGTCAATAATTTGTTGACGGGTCATCAATACGAAGTTAATATGTCAGTTAGTTTATGATAAAAAGTTTTAATAACATTTAATATTCGAATAGCCTAAATTTTTATGGCTTTATTCATTATTATTCTTTCAATTTCTTCAGTATCCCACACTACTTCGATACCAGGTATATTCATAACCTCCTGCATGATAGCCTCCTGCTTCTGTCCTCTTTTTAATGCTTCAGAATATCTTATTTGTGGACTAAAAGTAACCTGAGAATATGCAGGTATCCATTGGTAAGGGAATTTTTCATGAAGTCTGGCTTCTATTTTTTTTTGCAATAAAAATTTAGGATCAGCAGTTTTATCCCTCATCTCAATAAAATTATTGATTGCAAGATCAGCAATTGCATCTCCATCTGGTTTTCGAAGCCATTGATATTTTTCAAGAATTATTTCCCAATCATCACCGTTTTCATCAATCAATTCATCGAGTATACGGCAATCTTCAAATCCACAATTCATTCCTTGCCCAAAAAATGGAACTATTGCATGTGCAGCATCTCCGATCAAAGCAAATTTATCATCCCTTATCCATGGAAAACATTTTACAGTTACTAATGAGGAAGTTGGATTCGTAAAAAATTCATTCACATAATCCGGCATCAATGGAACTGCATCTGGAAAATTCTCTGCAAAAAAATGTTTTACCTTCTCTTCTGTATTTATTTTTTCAAAAGATAGCTCCCCTTCAAATGGAAAAAATAAAGTACAGGTAAAAGTCTTATCAAGGTTAGGTAAAGCTATCAGCATATAATCTTTCCGAGGCCAGATATGCAATGCATTTACTTCCATCGCAAACTCGCCGGATGCTGTTGGCGGTATGGTCAATTCCTTATAACCACAATCAATATAATACTGATTATAGTCAAATTTCGGATGTTGCAACTGATGTTGAAGTCTTGAAGCAGCAAAAGCTCCATCAGAACCAAAAAGTAATTCGAACTGTATGGGATTGGTGTCTTTATTCTCAAGTTCAAAAGTTATTGTATTTGTATTCCAGTCTATTTCATTACACTTTTGATTGAAAAATATTTTTACTCCTTTCTGTTCCGCCAGATCCATTAGTTTCATATTCAAAGTGGCTCTGGAAACAGAATTTATAAATTGTCCTTCTTTTCCATAAGGTTGGAAAGCTGATGGCCCGTGAAGATTGTGTATCAGACGACCATGCATTGGTATACAAATTTTTCTTATATCATCAGCCAAACCAACTTTTTCCAATGCCAAAAAACCTCTGTCACTTAAAGCCAGATTGATGGAACGACCTGCACTTAATTCAACATTTCGCATATCTTCCCTTCGCTCATAAATACTGACCTTGTGTCCTCTTTTTGCTAAGTAGATGGATAGAAGTGAACCTACAAGGCCTGCACCAATAATTGTAATATCTTTTTTCATAAACCACAAATAAACGGAGTAAAAAAGAAAACAGAGATAAAAATAAATTGGTGTATTTCTGTCGCTTTAAGTCTCCCCGATTAATTTAATATAGAATTAATAATTTTTCCAAATCGGAATATATCTTCAAATGAATTATATAAAGGTACAGGAGCAACACGGATAACATTCGGTTCTCTCCAATCAGCAACTACACCTTGCTTTGTTAAGGTTTCAAATACTTCTCTGCCTCTTTGCAACATCAGAATAGAAACCTGGCAACCTCTTTCCATTTCATTATCCGGAGTGATGATCTCTAATACTTCATTATTTTGTTTTTTATTTATTTCATTTAATATAAAATGAAGATAACCCGCTAGTAATTTTCTTTTTTCATGCAAGGAAGACATTCCTGCTTCTTCAACGATATCCAGTGCTGCTTTATGTGCGGCCATTGATAATACCGGCGCATTACTTAATTGCCATCCTTCCGCTGTAGGAATAGGTTCAAATCCTTTTTCCATTTTAAAACGGGTATCTTTCTTATAACCCCACCAACCGGCAAATCTTGGAATTTCTTTATTACCAATATGCTTAGAATGAATATAAGCACCGGCAACACCACCCGGACCACTATTTAAATATTTATAAGAACACCAGCAGGCAAAATCAACATCCCAATCATGCAAATGCAATTCAACATTGCCGGCTGCATGAGCCAGATCAAATCCTGCAAAAGCTCCAACAGCATGAGCAGCTTTTGTGATTGCCTTCATATCAAACAACTGGCCGGTATAATAATTTACCCCTCCAAACAAAACCAACGCAACACTATCCCCATGTTCGTTGATCACTGAAAGAATATCTTCTGTTCTTAAAGTATGCTCACCTTTTCTTGGGGCAACTTCAATAATAGTTTTTTCAGGAACAAGTCCATGAAACTTTACCTGCGATTCAAATGCATACTGATCGGAAGGAAATGCTTTAGCCTCACAAATAATTTTATACCGCTCTTTTGTGGGACGATAAAAACTAACCATTAATAAATGAAGATTGACAGTGAGTTGATTCATCACTACAACTTCCTCTTCTTTACATCCAACGATCTTAGATAATTTTTTTGAAAAGATCTCATGATATGGCATCCATGGATTTTTTGCCTGAAAATGTCCTTCTACGCCCAGGCTTGCCCAATCATCTAACTCCTGTTGTATGTATTCTTTTGTATTTTTTGCCTGAAGCCCAAGTGAATTACCGGTAAAATAAACACAGTCACTACCATTATGCTGTGGAATAAAAAATTTCTTTCGGAATTCTTTTAACGGATCTGCATCATCTAGCCCCTTAGCAAAATCAAGTGTATTTTGAAAATTCATTTTAATCAATTGTTGCTATTACTTTTATTTCTATTGCTATCGGTGTTGGTAAACTTTTTACTTCCACTGTGGTTCTACAAGCCTGTACTGATGTAAAATATTCTGCATAGATTTTATTGTAAACCGGAAAGTCTTTTTTCATATTCGTTAAAAAGACAGTCACATCAATGATCTTTTCCCAACTACTTCCACTGGCTTCCAACACAGCTTTTATATTTGCAAATACAGAATGACACTCTGCTTCAATATCATACTTAATAATATTCCCGTCCTTGTCTTGTTCTAATCCGGGAATTGAATTGTCTTTCGGATTTCTGGGACCAATACCTGATAAAAAGAGTAAGCTACCTGCTTTTCTTGCATGTGGATAAGCCCCAAGTGGTGTTGATGCGTTTGTTGTATTTATAATTTCAGACATAACAATCAATTAATCAAAATTCAATCAAAGCTGAATACAAACATTCTTGGCCTCTGTAAAAAATCTCAATGCTTCCCAACCACCTTCTCTTCCAACTCCACTATTCTTCACACCTCCAAAAGGCGTTCGCAGATCCCTGAGTAACCAGCAATTGATCCATACAATTCCACTTTCCACTTTTGCTGCCATTTTGTTTGCTCTTGTAATATCCTGTGTCCAGATGGTTGCGGCTAATCCATATGAAGTTGCATTAGCCAACTGTAAAGCCTCTTCTTCTGTTTTGAATGATTGTAATGTAACAACCGGACCAAATATTTCTTCCTGGTTCGTTTTGCATTCAGGTCCCAGCCCTTCAATGATTGTGGGTTGAATAAAATATCCATTTGCACAACGGCCTTCAGGTTTAATCGCAGTTCCACCGCATAATATCTTGCCACCTTCTTGTTTTGCTGTTTCAATACAATTTAACACTTTATCAAATTGCATTTTGCTAACAATTGCACCTTGCTTTGTTTCTTCTTCTAATGGATCTCCGACTTTTAGGTTTTTAATTAACCCTACAAAAACATCTTTGAATTTTTCATATACACTTTCTTCGATCAATATCCTGCTTCCACACAAACAAATCTGTCCTTGATTACCAAAAGAAGAACGAATGGTTTCAAAGAATACTTTTTCCCAATTACAATCTGCAAAAATGATCGTTGGATTTTTTCCACCTAACTCCAATGATAACTTTTTGAATTTGGGGGCTGCCAACGATGCAATTCTTTCCCCGGCTCTTGTACTACCGGTAAAGGATATTGCTTTTATAGCAGGATGTGTTACAATTGACTCACCTGCTTCTGGTCCGGTGCCATGTATTATATTTAATACTCCATCCGGCAAACCAGCCTCTTTACAAATTTTTGATAACAGATATGCAGTGACAGGTGTTACTTCAGAAGGTTTTGCAATTACACAATTTCCTGCTGCCAGTGCAGGAGCAATTTTCCACGTAAATAAATACAATGGTAAATTCCATGGAGATATGCAACCCACAATACCAATCGGCTGACGAAGTGTATAGTTAACTGCTTTGTCTTCCATATTATGACTTTCAGTTGCAAAGTGCATAATACCTGTAGCAAAAAATCTGAAATTAGCGGAGGCTCTGGGTATATCAACTTGCTTAGCTAACCACAATGGTTTTCCATTATCATTTGTTTCTGCAAGTGCTAATACATCAAGATTTTCATCAATCAATTCTGCAATACGATTAAGAATTTTGAATCGTTGTTCTACAGCAGTAGTACTCCATGCAGCAAATGCCTTTTGTGCAGCTAGCACTGCCACTTCAATATCTTTCGCACCTGATTCAGGAATTTTTCCTACCACTTCCCCTGTAGCTGGGTTTATATTATCCATGAATTTCCCACTCAACGGAGCTACTAAATTGCCACCGATATAATTTTCAAGGTGATATGGAATGTCAAGATTCATTTTATATGTTAGCTATTTATATACTACCTGTTCTGCCACCATCAACAGGAATACTTACACCGTTAATATAAGACGCAGCTGGCGAAGCTAAAAAAGCTGCCACTGCTGCTACTTCTGACGGATCTGCAAAACGTCTCATAGGTATTTCATCTTTAATGCTTTCTTCAACAGTGTCAATTGCTGAATTTTCCTTTTTTGCTTTATTCTCAATCAACGTTGATAAACGTTTAGTTGCAGTAGCACCGGGTAAGATATTATTGACAGTGATATTAAATTGCCCTAGCTCATTGGCCATCGTTTTTGACCAACTGGCAACGGCACCCCGAATTGTATTACTAACCCCCAGATTCTTCAAAGGAATTTTCACTGAAGTTGAAATGATATTTACAATACGGCCATACCCCTCTTTTTTCATAGAAGGAACAACTGCTTTAGTTAGAATATGATTACAAATTAAATGCTGATTGAATGTATTTAGAAAAGCTTCTTCACTGGCATCAATAATTGGCCCTGCTGCCGGTCCGCCGGAATTATTTATCAGGACATGTACTGTATTTTTTGAAACATGATCCTGAATAACATTTCTGACTTCATCCGGATCATTAAAATCAGCAATTAAATATCCATGTTGCTGTCTTAATTGTGTATCCAATTTCATAACAGCACTTTTCAATGATTCTTCATTTCTGGACATTAAAGTACAATTAGCACCGAGCAAAGCAAGTTCTTCAGCAATGGCTAACCCAATACCCTGCGTACTTCCACAGATTATCGCATTTTTTTCTTCTAAAGAAAGATTCATATGGTCAAACCTACGGTAAAAAGTTGTAATTTTTCGACCTTATTATATCATTTAAAACATGTACTATGGCTATAGCAACTCCTTTTAATTTAAAAAAATGGATCGACGAAAACAGAGACCTTTTGAAACCGCCTGTTGGTAATCAATGTATTTATAAAAATGCTGAAAACTTTATCGTAATGGTTGTTGGCGGACCCAATGCCCGTAAAGATTATCATTACAACGAAAGTGAAGAATTATTCTACCAGGTGGAAGGAAATATAGTTTTAAAAATTATTGATGATGGAGTTCCCAGAGATATTCTGATCAATGAAGGAGATATGTTCTTACTCCCTCCCAAAACTCCTCATTCACCGCAAAGGGGAGAAAATACCGTCGGACTAGTTATTGAAAAAGTGAGGGAAGATGAAGAAGATGAGAAAGATGCATTTATGTGGTTTTGTGAGAACTGCGGTAATAAATTGCATGAAGACAGTTTGTTTGTAAAAGATATTGTTAATCAACTTCCACCTGTTATGAATAAGTTTTGGAGTAGTGTTGAATTAAGAACCTGCAAAAAATGTGGCACAGTGATGGAGCCTCCGGTTAAACCCCAATAAATAATTTTAAAATAGTTATTTTTCCGATTCCCCTAAAGGGAGCAATGAAAATTTACTATGTGCAAAGACATCTATTTCTTAAATAAATCTAAATCCCCCTTTAGGGGTTGTGGTATATGAAAATAGACATCCACACTCATATCATGCCGGAAAAAATGCCTAACTGGACACAAAAATTCGGTTATGGTGATTTTATACACCTGGAACATCGCAACTGCGAAGCCTGTATGATCAAGGGCGACAAACTGTTCCGTGTAGTTGAAGAAAATTGTTACAAACCGGAAGCCAGATTAAATGATATGGAAGAAACAGATGTATCCATGCAGGTACTTTCCACAATTCCGGTTTTATTTAATTATTGGGCTAAGCCTAATGACGGATTGGAAACTTCCCGTTTTTTGAACGATCATATTGCAGAAACAGTTAGTAAAGAACCCGAATCTTTCATAGGCTTAGGCACTGTTCCGTTGCAGGATATTGATCTTTCTATAAAGGAGATGGAAAGATGTATGAAGGAATTGAAAATGCCCGGATTGGAGATCGGATCTAATATCAACGGTAAGAATTTATCAGATGAATCATTTTTTCCTTTTTATGAAGTTGCAGAAAAAACAGGATGCTCTTTGTTTATTCATCCATGGGAAATGATGGGTTCAGATCAAATGGAAAAATACTGGCTTCCCTGGCTGGTGGGTATGCCTGCTGAAACATCAAGAGCAATTTGCTCAATGATATTTGGTGGTATTTTTGAAAAATTTCCAAACTTAAAAGTTGCATTTGCACATGGTGGTGGTTCATTCCCGATTACTATAGGAAGAATAGAGCATGGATACAAAGTTAGACCTGATCTGGTAGCAGTTGACAATCCGGTTAATCCGAGAAACTATTTAGGAAAATTCTGGGTAGACAGTTTAGTACATGATCGAAAAGCAATGAAATACCTGATCGAGCTGATGGGTGAAGATTTTATCTGCCTTGGAAGTGACTATCCATTTCCATTAGGCGAACATGTTCCGGGAAAATTAATTGAAAAAATGGATATGGGAAAAAAGGTAACGAATAAACTTCTTTATAAGAATGCAGTAAGCTGGCTTGGACTCAATAAAAAAAATCTACCTGAATTCTAAAATTGTTATTCATTAAAGAGATCAGGATAATCTGATATAATACCATCCACTCCTATTTTTTTCAACTCATCAATTTTTGATTTCTCATTGACGGTCCATGGAATTACTTTAATATTTTTTGAATGGCATTTCTTTATCAGCTTTTCATTGACGAGTTCAAAATCGGGACTATAAATCGTTGGTATGAATCCTAGTTCCTTTAATTGATCATCAAAACTTCTTTTATCGAAACCTTCAATCAGCATAGCTGTCTTTATTTCAGGATAATTCTTATGCAGATATTTCAATGTTCTGAAATCAAATGATTGAATAATCACATGATCTTCAATTTGTTTTTTCTTTATCACGGCCATTAATAACTCAACAAATTCTTCTGGCTTTGGCTGAAAGACACCATCATATTCAGGATTGGTTTTCGTTTCAATATTATAATACGGGAAAGGCCTTCTTCTCGTCATCATATCTTCATTTACACTATCAATAACATCACTCAATAAAGGCTTTGTTACTTTCATCTTTTGTTGCTGTGGAAAACGGGGATGTGGTTTCAATCCTACATCAAAAGTTTTTGTTTCTTCATACGTCATCCAGTTAATATTATATGTCCTTTCTTTCCTTGGCCCCATAAAACTTCCATCGGGTAAAGTAGTGATCTCTTCACTGAACCATGGCTCATGAGATAATAAAACTTTTTTATCCTTTGTAATTACTACATCCATCTCAAGTGTTGTCACTCCCATGCCCAAGGCATGTATCATTGCAGGTATTGTATTCTCCGGCATCAATCCCCGGCAACCACGATGCCCTTGTTTATCAAATTCGCTTTGTATGTTCTTTTCGTTTTCCTTCTGTTGTGTATTGTCCTGCATTTTCTTTGCATTTGAACATGAAAAAGTTAATACCAGTAAACTGAATAATAAATATTTGTTCATGACCTGAATACTTTTGATTTTCTTTTTTCCATTATCGTTCCTATTTCTGTTGCATCACCTCCTTGTTGCTTTAATTTATTTACAATGTTGTCGTAACTTTTTTCATCCCTGTCCTGACTCAGTTTAAAAACATGCTCCATTGATGTTACTTCTATTTCAAAAGCAACAATGGCTTTCATAATTCTGTTTGTGTATTCAACGGGAAGATTATCGAATACAGTTGAAGAATCAGTATTATTATTTTCATAATGAAGAGTAAGCCGTTTCAATATCGCAATCAGTTCATTTTCATTTCCGAAACGGATAATTCCTTTTGCATGAACACTCATAAAATTCCAGGTACTTGCCTGAAAGGGATTATCATACCAGGTTGCACTGACATAAGTGTGTGGACCGGTAAATACTGCCAGCACATTTTGATTTTGTTCAAATGCTTTGTGATGGTCTGTATTTCTCATTATATGTCCGGTAAGAAAAATTTTTTCATCCCGTTCATCAATAAATAATGGTATCTGAGTTGCAACAGGTTTGTTTTCTGCATCAATACCAGATATAAAAGCAAAAGGATGATCCCGAACGAATTGTTTTACGATCTCTTCATCATCTTCGTTGTAGTAAGGTAGTTTGTACATTATTTTTGGAGGTTTTACACTGTCTCCGCAATCTTCTCTGCACTGATGTTTGCATTTCGCATTGCTATACTTCTCACTACTTGTGATGCAAATCCTTCAAATGCATTTTTTGTTACGTTATCATCACCCATCATTACAGGTACACCCTGGTCACCACCTTCACGGATACTTTGTACCAATGGAATCTGACCTAAGAATGGTATATCATATTCATCTGCTAATCGCTTGCCACCATCTTTTCCAAAAATGTAATATTTATTATCCGGTAATTCAGCCGGGGTAAAATAACTCATGTTTTCAACCAGTCCGATAATGGGCACATTCATCTGTGCCTGACCAAACATTGCAATCCCTTTTTTAGCATCAGCTAATGCTACATCCTGTGGTGTTGTTACAATTACTGCACCGGTAACCGGTACAGTTTGCATCAATGTTAAATGTATATCACCCGTTCCCGGAGGCATATCAACTACTAAATAATCCAATTCACCCCAATACACATCCGTTACAAACTGTCGAATTGCACTACTGGCCATAGGCCCTCTCCATACTACAGCATTTTTTTCATCTACCAATAAACCAATACTGATCAGTTTTAAACCATACCGCTCCAATGGAGCAATCATAGATTTTTCATCACCTTTATCTATCATCATTGGCCTCTCACCTCTTACACCAAACATGATCGGCACACTCGGACCATAAATATCCGCATCCATTAATCCAACTTTGGCGCCACCTTGCGATAAAGCCAATGCAAGATTTGTGGCAACTGTCGATTTTCCAACACCACCTTTTCCACTTACCACTGCTATAATGTTTTTTACATTAGGCAATACAGTTCCAGGATCAGTTCTTTTTGTAGTAGTATTTGATGTAAAGCTTACATTCACTACCGCTTCTTTATTTACTAATAATTTTATAGCATTGATACAGGCATTTTGCATCATATCCTTCATCGGGCATGCCGGTGTGGTTAATACGATTGTAAAGGATACATTGTTGCCATCAATAGAAAGATCCTTGATCATATTCAGTGTCACCAGGTCTTTTCCCAGATCCGGTTCCTGCACATTACTAAGGGCTTCCATTATTTTTTCGATCGTCATATTCCAAGTATTTGTTAAATGTCAGTAGAAGATGCAAAGTTAACCAATGTAAGGGTCAAATTCTTTTACAAAATCAGCTGTTAGTTATTATTTTTGAACAAGTGAAAAAACAATTATTCTTAGCAGGATTGATTTTAATGATCCTGACACAAAAAGCCAGAGCCCAATTTGAAACTTCTAGAGATTCTGTAGTGCAATTATACGGTGTGGTAATGACTGCAGACAGCCTTGTTGGTATACCTGCAGTAAGTATAATTGTGAAAGGACAGAACCGTGGTACCCTCACCAATAACCAGGGAGTTTTTTCCATTGTTGTATTGAAAGGTGACTTAGTAGAATTCACCCATGTCACTTATAAGCCTAAAACAGTTAAAATTCCTTCTGATATTGAAGGCAATCAATATAGCATTGTACAATTAATGGTTGCAGATACTGTATACCTGCCCGCCACAATCATAAAACCCCGGCCTACACCAACACAATTTGCCAGAGACTTTGTAAATAATAAAGTACCTGATGATGATATAGAAATTGCCCGTCAAAATACAAGTGCAGCAAAACGTCGTATTTTATTAAGGACCGTTCCTGGCGATGGTGGCGAAGCAACTCGTATACAAATGAATAAAGTTGCTAACAGGGCAGTATACCAGGGACAAACTCCACCAATGAATATTTTTAATCCGGCTGCCTGGGGTGAATTTATTCAAGCCTGGAAACGGGGCGATTTTAAGAATAAGAATTAATACCCCTGTCCCTTATAGGGAAACTTAGATTTATCATTTCTTTTTTCTATCAAATTATTAAGAAAGCTATTACGGATTATTATTTAGTTATCACCTGTGCTACTATCATCGTCCCTTGCAGCCTGCCCCGTCCGAATGGCGGGGTTGTACACTTATACTGCATATCGCTATTCAGCTCTGAATTATTAACTTCTTACATTTGTAAATTAATCATTCACTTTTACACAAAGTGAAATTTACACAACTCCCCATTTGGGGAAAAAGAAAAACTAAGTCATATGAATATGAATGGGGGTAATATTTCCGTCATTGGTGCCGGCACTATGGGTAATGGCATAGCACATGTATTTGCACAGGCAGGATTTAAAGTAACGATAGTTGATGTTTCATTGGCACAATTAGATAAAGCCATTGCAAATATTACTAAGAACCTTGACAGACAAGTAGCAAAAGGAATTTTAACAGAAGAAAATAAGAAAAATGCCCTGGCAAATGTTTCTACTGAATCAAATATTATTGAAGGAGTTAAAAATGCCGAATTGGTAGTAGAGGCAGCTACAGAGAATATAGATTTAAAATTGAAAATTTTTGAGCAATTAGATCAGTATGCTCCTAAAGAAGCTATTCTAGCAACCAATACGTCTTCTATTTCAATTACAAAAATAGCAGCAGCCACCAATAGAGCCGGAAAAGTAATCGGTATGCATTTTATGAATCCTGTGCCGGTTATGAAACTGGTGGAGATCATCAATGGCTATGCTACTACTAAAGAAGTAACAAATACTATTGTTGAATTAAGCAAACAACTTGGTAAAGTACCTTGTGCCGTAAATGACTATCCCGGTTTTATTGCAAACCGTATTCTGATGCCAATGATCAATGAAGCTATTTACAGTTTGTACGAAGGTGTGGCTGGAGTAGAAGAAATTGACACGGTAATGAAACTCGGTATGGCACACCCTATGGGTCCATTACAACTCGCCGATTTTATTGGTCTGGATGTTTGTCTTTCAATTTTACATGTTTTACATGATGGTTTTGGCAATCCAAAATATGCTCCTTGTCCTTTATTGGTAAATATGGTAACAGCCGGTAAACTAGGTGTAAAAAGCAGCGAAGGATTTTATACTTACACACCAGGAAGTAAAGAATTGGTAGTGAGTGCAAGGTTTATATAAAAAATATTTTTGTGGAAAATAGTCTTTTAATAAACAAACTGTTAGGCCAAACCGATATCTACCTTTTAGATCAGATAATGAAAGGCAGATATAAAGAAAATGAAAAAATACTCGATGCTGGTTGTGGAAGCGGCAGGAATATGCATTGGTTCCGTCAAAATAATTTTGATATATATGCTATTGATACAAATGAAGAAATAATTAATCAGCAAAGAGCAGCTAACCCTGCCGTACCAAAAGAAAATTTTCAGGTCTCATCAGTAGACGAAACTCCATTCCCTGATAATTATTTTGATCACCTTGTTTGTATCGCTGTACTTCATTTCGCAACGAATAAAACTCATTTTAAAAAAATGATGGGAGAACTGGTTCGGATAGTAAAACCGGGAGGCTCTTTATTATTCAGGATTGCCGCCGATGTTGGTTTTGAAGATAAGATACAATCACTTGGTGATGGTGTTTACAGAATTCCAGATGGTACTGACCGTTTCCTGTTGAACAAAGCACTTCTTGCCGAGTGTATGCAGGAAAATAAGCTGACTTTTCTGGAACCCTTTAAAACAGTAAATGTGGATGATCTGCGTTGTATGAGTACACTGGTCTTGCAAAAGAACTAAAAACTGTGTTCGCTGTGCATCCGATCTGTGTATATCTGTTGTAAAAAATCACACAATTGCTTTCACCTCCACAGCTCGCAGATCATTCAGTTTGTTCTCCACTTCCTGCAACCAGCTTTGTGGTACTCCAATATTCATAGAACAGAATAATTGCTCCCGAATGCTCTCGGGATCCTGTTTTTCTATCACACAATCAAATTGTTTTACCAACATCATCACTTCATTCATTTGTGTATAATCAAATTGTAAATTATAATGATGAAGTACAGGTTTCTGGATGATAGCTGTAGTTTGCAACGCAAAGGCTGCTGTGGTTTTATAAGCAGTTATTAAACCTGGAATTCCTAATTGTGTTCCACCAAAATAACGAACAACAATGATCAGCACATCAGTAACCTGTTTGCTGTCTATTTGTCCAAGAATTGGTTTTCCCGCAGAGCCGGAAGGCTCACCATCATCACTTACTCTATATGTATTACCATCCAGTCCCAAACGATAAGCAAAACAATGATGTGTAGCTTTAGGGTGCTCTTTTTTGATTTCTGAAAGTCGTAATTTAAATTCACCAACATCCTTAATTGGATAAGCATAGGCAATAAACTTACTGCCCCTTTCTTTGAATTCAGCAACAGATGGATTTTCTATGGTATAATAACAGGTTTTATTCATTTAATTTAATTAATCATAAAATAATCATCTCTAATTGATTATTATTTACAAATAAAAGTTTTATTTCAATAATAAATGAACATTATAAGTTGATTAATAACACTTTGCTGTTTAAAGAGTAGCAAAATAAGTTAAAGCTACTATCAGATTATTTCAATCTCTTATTTAATACTTTACTAAAATATATTTTGCAGAATTGTTTTTTGTAGTTAATTTAATATTGTTTTAGAATCCTTCTGGGAAAAACTAATAAGTTTTTTCGAAAATTTCATACCCTCTATTTACATTTTTTAGATTATTATCCTTCCTCCGAAATTCCATTTAGCTTCTGATTATAGCACAAACTATTTTCTTTAACTGTTTTGCCAACCAAAACAAAAACTGGCTATATGAATA
>JAHEMN010000007.1 GCA_024643645.1 Chitinophagaceae bacterium
TGAAATAAGCAGTATGCTGGAAAATTGTTTGCATAAGCTGAAAGAATTTAATCCGGAGTTGAAATTCATTTTTACAGTAAGCCCGGTACGACATATCAGAGATGGGGTAGTTGAAAACAATCGGAGCAAAGCAAGGTTGATTGAATCAATTCATTATGTTGTTAACAAATTTGAATCTGCTTATTACTTTCCAGCCTATGAATTGGTGATTGATGTATTAAGGGATTATCGTTTTTATGATATAGACCTGGTGCATCCGAATTATCCGGCAACAGAATTTGTAGTAGAAAAATTTGCCGAGTCCTGTATTGATGAATCATCCCAAAAGCTAATGGAAGAAATAAAAAAAATAGTCATAGCCAGAAAGCATAAGGCTTTTCAACCTGACACAAAAGCCCATCAGCAATTTTTAAATACTTATTTTGAGAAAGTAACTGAGTTACAGAAAAAATATCCGTTCATAGATTTGCAAGAAGAGATAGTATATTTTTCTCAGATTTGATTAATATAAATTATTAAAGAAATGTGGTTTGTACAAATAATATTTTGGTTTCAAGCATTTCTCGCACCTGTTTTTTTATTTGGCTTGATCGGTCTTGCATTTGATTCCAAAAATGTTTTAATAGGTATGATAATCATTGGAACATTAATTGGAATAATTTTGGCTGAATATATTAGAAGAAAAATTGGTCTTGATGTTTTCTTTGCAAGAATTTATGGGCCAAATGAAATGGATGAGAAATTAAAAAAAAGAAAAAATAAATAGCTTTATTTTATTGAATAGTTATAATCTTCTGTTAGAAACTCTTCCAATCTGTTTAATAATGTAAATTGATTTTTTGCCCGATCATAGTTTTGCTCAGTATAAGTAATCTGATAGTAATTATCTCCATTTAAATAGTCGGTAATGAATCGCAAAGCCTGCATGTATATCATGAACAAACCTGCAAAATGAATATGTTCCTTTTCTGCACTTGTTAATTGCTCACCGATAATTTCAATATAACCAGATACTATAGTTTCATAAAAATCTTTCCGGATAGAAATTTTTTTAAGATCTGTATTTGTTTCATCCACACTGCTAACCATTGAGCGGATCATATCACCTAAATCAGAAAATATATATCCGGGCATTACAGTGTCAAGATCTACAGCACCGATCACATTATCTGTTTTTTTATCGAATAATACATTGCTGATCTTTGCATCATGATGCATCACTCTTTTTATAAACGCATTAGACTTCATGGCGTTGTTATAGAAATCAACATAAACTTTTCTGGTTTTTAATTCAATGATCAGTAAAGCTGCTTTTTCTATTCTATTACGTAATGTGCTTTCTAGTGATGTTAAAAATTGCTGGTATCTAAAATTGAGATCATGAAAGCCGGGAATAACTATTTGTAACTGGTTATGATTGAAATCAGAAAAGACCTTTGTAAAGTATGCAAATGTTTTTGCGGTAGCTGCAGCCTGATTAGGAGTGCTTGCAGTGTTATACGATTTAGTATTATCGATAAATTCAAATGCCCGCCAATAGTCTCCGCTTTTATCAGTAAATAATGTTTTGTTTTCTTCGAATTCCATTGGAGTTGGTAATCTTACTCCGGTTGATGCTTGTTCGTTAAACTTCCAAACAGCCATATAGTTTTCCTGAATTTGTGAAGGATTCGGAAATACTACTTTATTAATCTTTTGTAAAAAGATGTTTGATGATGATCTGATATTTATTTTAAACGATTGATTGATCAACCCATTCCCAATTT
Source organism: Chitinophagaceae bacterium (assembly GCA_024643645.1). Lineage (GTDB taxonomy): Bacteria > Bacteroidota > Bacteroidia > Chitinophagales > Chitinophagaceae > JJ008. Next base: position 1,767 of record JAHEMN010000007.1, read on the forward strand.
TTTCAATGTTTATTTCGGTTTCTTTATTGTTGGGTTGATTTGATCCCTTTATAATGAGAGCTTGAATAACTTCTAGCGGAATATCTTCTGACATATAAATTTTTGTAAATGCAAAGCTTATAGATCAATGTATTCGGTCACCCCTTACTTCCAGGTTCTTTATAACCTCAGATTCAAAAGCAAGCCATTCTTTCCATCGCTTCTTTACTTTACCTGAATCGATATAAGTTTCTGCCAGCTCAATGAACAATGTATAATGCCCGGCTTCGCTTTCCATAAATCTGCGGTAAAATTTCTTCATGTAAGGGTCATTCAGCCCTTCACTCAATCTTTTAAAACGTTCACAGCTTCTGGCTTCAATTAATGCCATTGTTAAAAGCTGATCCAGCAATCGATCCTCCAGAGCTCCGCCTTTTTTTTGAAACTCAAGTAAAGCATTTACATATTCGTCTTTTCGTTGTTTGCCAAGCTTAAGATCCCTTTTTTGAATTTCAGCCAGAACTAGTCTGAAATGGCCCCATTCTTCAGTAACTATTGGTGATAATTCTGCCACCAGTTTTTCCCGATCATTGTATTTTTGAATAAGAGAAATACAGGTATTAGCGGCTTTTTGCTCACACCAGGCATGGTCTGTAAGTATTTCTGCAAGTGATATTTCTGCCAGATTTACCCATCTTGGATCTGTAGGGAGTTGTAAGCCAAGTATATTTTTAGTATCCTGAGATAATTCCATAATTCAAAAATATAGTTATACGTTGAAAATCAATGAAAATGGTTATAAATGAACGTAAAAAAAGGGCAAAAAACCTTTTGTAATTATCTATATCTGCCTTACCTTTGCCGCCTTAATTAACAGATGAAAAAACAGGATGAATTTTAAAAATTAAAAAGATGCCTTTAACTAAAGAAAAAAAAGCAGAAGTTATCAAAACTTTCGGAGGTTCTGAAAAGAACACAGGTTCTATCGAAGGACAAATTGCTTTACTGACTGAAAGAATCAGTCAAATAAGCGAACATTTACAATCAAACAAAAAAGATTTCTCTACTCATCGTGGATTGATGAAATTGGTAGGCGAACGTAAAAGTTTATTAAACTATTTACAAAAGACCAACCTTACCGGTTACCGTGCACTGATCGAGAAACTCGGATTAAGAAAGTAAAGACGCCACCCAACCCCAAATGGGGAGTTAGGAATGTCTTTTTCAACGTTTCTCTTACAGAAAGTAAAGAATCAAAGAATTATAAATGATTATTCCCAACTTCTTCAGATGTTGGGAATAACTGTTTTTAGGCTAAAAGAATTTCGCCTCCTTTTTACGTTTTTCAAAATGGTCAATAGCAGATAGAACGCTGAAATCCCGATAAATATCGGGAGCGAAAAAACGGAAGCCGAAACTTGCCTTGCGGCAAGCAGGGTAGCAAAGACAGATGGTATATTAAGCTTTCAATTTATTCACTATTAATTTTCAATTTATGTTATCACAACCCTTACAATCAAAATTTACTATAAGAGATGGTCATGAAGTGATCATTGAGTCGGGTCGTTTGGCTCGCCAGGCAGACGGTTCCGTAACTGTACGCCAGGGTAATTGTATTATTCTAGCAACTGTTGTTGCTAATAAAGAACCAAAAGAAGGTCAGAGTTTTTTCCCTTTGTCAGTTGACTATCAGGAAAAGTTTGCTTCTGCCGGCCGTATTCCAGGTTCTTTCTTCAAAAGAGAAGCCCGTTTGAATGATTATGAAATTTTAACGAGCCGTTTAATTGACAGAGCTCTTCGTCCACTATTTCCTGAGGATTATTTATGTGATGTACAGGTACTGGTTACATTGATCAGCAGTGATCCTGAAATAATGCCGGATGCATTGGCATGTTTAGCTGCTTCCGCTGCTTTAGCTGTTTCTGATATTCCAATTCAGGAGATTATTTCTGAAGTAAGAGTGGCGAGGATAGAAGGTCAGTTTGTGATCAATCCTACAAGAACTGAATTATCAAAAGCTGATATAAACTTTATCATTGCTGCTACCAATAAGAATATTATGATGGTAGAAGGAGAGGCACAGGAGTGTTCTGAAGAAGATCTGGTGAAAGTTATTGAATTAGGCCATGATGCAATAAAAGTTCAAGTGAAGGCTCAGGAAGAATTGAGAGCTTTAAAAGGAATTACTGAAAAAAGAGAATATAAAAAGCCTGAACATAATGAAGAAGTAAGAGAAAAAGTAAATGCATTTGCTAAAGAAAAAGTGTATGAAATAGCAAAAAGTGCATTACCTAAACATGAACGTTCTGATAAATTCACTGCACTAGCTGAAGAATTAATGGAGCATTTAAAGAAGGAATATAATGTAGCTGAAGATGAAAGTTTAGATGATAATATTAAAAAATGGGCAAAAAATTATTATGGTGATCTGCAATATTATGTTGTAAGAGATATGATCCTTAATGACAAAGTACGTTTGGATGGTCGTAAGCTGGATGAAGTTCGCCCATTGAATATGGAAGTGGATGTATTGCCTTCGCCACATGGTGCTGCTTTATTCACAAGAGGTGAAACACAATCACTTACAACGGTTACTTTAGGAACTCCATTAGATTCAACTTTATTGGAAAGTGCTGCTGTTTCTGATTATTCTAAGTTCTATTTGCACTATAATTTCCCTCCTTTTTCTACCGGTGAAGTAAAGATGATGAGAGGTGTTGGTCGTCGTGAAGTAGGGCATGGTAACCTGGCAATGCGTTCATTAAAGCAAATGATGCCCGGTGGTGATTTCCCTTATACTGTTCGTGTGGTGAGTGATATACTTGAGTCGAATGGTTCTTCTTCTATGGCAACTGTTTGTGCCGGTTCATTGGCATTGATGGATGCAGGTGTTGCTATTCCAAAGCATGTATCAGGTGTTGCAATGGGATTGATAAGTAAAGAAGGACAATTTGCCGTGTTGACAGATATCCTTGGTGATGAAGATCATTTAGGAGATATGGACTTTAAAGTTACAGGTACCCGTGATGGTATTTGTGGTGTACAGATGGATATAAAGGTGGATGGCTTGAGTATGGATGTAATGCGTAAAGCATTAGCACAGGCAAAAGATGGCCGTTTGCATATTCTTGATGCAATGTATGCTACTATCCCTGAAGCAAGAGATGATGTGAAGGCGCATGCACCAAGAATGGTGAAACTGTTTATTGATAAAGAATTTATTGGAGCAGTGATAGGGCCAGGTGGTAAAGTGATACAGGAAATACAAAGAGAGACTGGTACAACAATTAACCTGGAAGAGAAGAATAATATGGGTGAGATCAGCATTTTCAGTACCAATAAAGATGGTGTTGAAAGAGCTGTTTCCTGGATCAAAGGAATTGTAGCTGTTCCGCAAGTTGGAGATACTTATGAAGCGACAGTAAAATCAATAATGCCATTTGGAGCATTTGTCGAGTTCCTTCCCGGAAAGCAAGGATTGGTACATATAAGTGAAATTAGCTGGAAGCGATTAGAAACTTTAGATGGTATAGTGAAAGAAGGTGATATGATGAAAGTAAAACTGATCGGTACAGATCCTAAGTCTGGTAAGTTTAAATTATCAAGAAAGATCCTGATCCCTAAACCGGATGCACAGGGTCAGCCAAGACAAGAAGAAAATAACTAATAATAAAACCCTGAGCAATCAGGGTTTTTAGTTTTTAATATGAAAGATCATATCCAAATAGAATTTCAGCATATTACATCAGAGCAATCTGATATTTTGCTGGCACAATTATCTTCAATCGGCTTTGAAGGTTTTGAGGAAGAAGAAAATTCTTTGAAGGCTTTTATTCTTACCAATGATTTTAATGAAGAGTCATTAAATGAAATTGCAACTTTTAATCAACTTGAATATTCTAAAACCGAATTAAAAGAGACAAATTGGAATGCAGTTTGGGAATCAAATTTTCAACCAGTGATAGTGGATGAATTTGTTGGTATAAGGGCTGATTTTCATGAACCAATAATGGGAGTGGAGCATGAAATTTTAGTAACACCAAAAATGAGTTTCGGTACCGGTCATCATGCAACCACATACATGATGATTCAACAAATGAAAGGAATTGATTTTAAGAATAAATCTGTTTTTGATTTTGGTACAGGTACTGGTGTGTTAGCGATTCTGGCAGAGAAATTAGGAGCCTCCAACATATTAGCGGTAGACAATGATGAATGGAGTATTTCAAATACTGCAGAAAATCTGGAAAGAAATAAATGTAGAAATATTCAATTACAGAAAGCAGATGATGCAGGAAGCGGAAATATTTTTGATATTATTCTGGCGAATATTAATAAAAATGTAATTGTTGATAATTTAGAAGTACTTTCAAAACAATTAGCGCCAGATGGAGTTTTATTACTTAGTGGATTGCTTTCAACTGATGAAGCAGATATTTTAACGGCAACTTTAGAATTTCAACTTTTTTTTAATGAAAAAACTGAACGAAACAATTGGATTGCATTAAAATTTACAAGTTAATCAGGTATTAACTGTGTATTAAATTACCATTAACCCGACTATTTTTTTCTTATTTTTGAAGTTCCCCATAAGGAAACGATGAACGAATTTTTATTGATCATATTGGCTTATTTGATTGGCAGCATACCTACTTCAGTATGGGTGAGTAAATATTTTTTTGACATTGATATCCGTGACTATGGCAGCGGAAATGCAGGTGCTACCAATACTTACAGAGTACTTGGCCCTAAATGGGGTACCATTGTAATGGTTACTGATATGCTGAAAGGTGTAGTAGCAGTAAAACTTGCATTACTTCTTCCAGAGTATGCTGATAGTGATATTAATCTGCAAAACCTACAAACATTGCTAGGACTGTCTGCTGTAATCGGGCATATTTTTCCAATCTGGGCAGACTTTAAAGGTGGAAAAGGAGTAGCGACATTATTTGGATTGGTATTAGGTATATCACCATGGACTGCAATAAGCTGCGTCGGAATTTTTATATTGGTACTTTATCTTACCCGTTTCGTTTCATTAAGTTCAATACTTGCAAGTATTGCTTTCCCTATTTTTATTCTTGTCATCTTTAATGTGGAAAATCCTGCATATCGGGTTTTTGCCATTGCTGTCGCATTAATGGTTTTATTGACCCATCAAAAAAATATCGGACGCCTTTTAAGAGGAAATGAAAGCAAGGTTCCGATCTTAAAAAACCGTGACAAGAAAAAAAATCAGCACAGTAATACTTCAGATCAGAGAGATTAATCGAAAAAAATCTTACCTTAAACAAAAATAATTTCTGATATACCAACCTGGTATAAAGATTGAACGTCTTTCAAAAAAACTCTATCAAAATGATACAAAAAATAACCACTTTTTTTATTTGTTGTGCATTATTAATTGCCTGCTCTAAAAATGCACTTACCGGAAAAAATCAATTAACTCTTTTGCCTGAAACAGAACTGCAAAATATGGCAGTAGGAGAATATCAGAATTTTTTATCCAGTAATAAGGTTGTAGCTGCAACAAACAATAAGGATGCGGAAATGGTAAAAAGAGTAGGAAACAGAATTGTGAAATCTGTAGAAACCTATTATGCAGAAAAAGGACTTTCTGAAAAGTTAACCGGATTTAAGTGGGAGGTCAATCTGGTTGATGATAAAGCTGTAAATGCATGGTGTATGCCTGGTGGAAAAATTGTTGTTTATACGGGTATACTTCCCATAACACAGAATGAAGCTGCATTGGCAGCGGTGATGGGACATGAAGTATCACATGCTTTATTACAACATGGTAATCAACGTATGAGTCAGGGGTTATTACAGCAATTGGGTGGTGTAGCATTATCAGTTGCAGTTGCCAATAAACCTCAGGAAACCCAAAACCTTTTTCTTGGAGCTTATGGTGCTGGAACTCAGATAGGTGTTTTGTTGCCTTTTTCCCGTAAACATGAATTAGAGGCAGATCGCTATGGTTTAATATGGACAGCAATGGCGGGGTATAATCCGGAAGAAGCAATTTATTTATGGGAAAGAATGGAAAAGGCTTCTCAAGGTCAAAAACCACCTGAATTCTTAAGTACACACCCATCAGAGGGCAGGAGAATTGACCAGATCAAGCAATATTTACCTGAAGCGATGAAATATTATAAACCCGTTACAAAATAGATATATTCTTCAATAATATCTTATAAAACAGAATATTCATTGATTATTTGGCTTTTTTATGTTTTAATAACACAAAATTTTTATTACCTTTGCAGTCCCATCAATGAAAACTCTGTTAAAATCCTAAATGAGGATGTTTAGCGGGAACCTTAAAAATTTCTTCCACGTATGTCTCAAACAGTATTCGAAAAGTTACAACTGGCAGATGAAAAGAATTTATTAATTCAGGGTTTGCCTTCTTCTATCGAGAAACAATTTAGTAAGCTATCCTTCGCAAAAAACATGACTCCTTTGTTAAAAACAAGGAAAATTGATTTTGCCCTGGTATTTGCTGTTAGTGAAAATCAATTGAATGGCATTCTTAAAGATGTAATGCCCTCGTTAAAAGAAGAGTCAAAATTCTGGGTTGCTTATCCCAAAGCCACTTCCAAAATTGTCACCAATCTTAACCGTGATTGTAGCTGGAGCCGTTTAACCGGTGAAGGTTATGAAAGCATTGAGAGAGTGGAACTGGATCATGTTTGGAGTGCATTACGGTTTGAAAAGAGTGATGTACAAAGAGGAGATGTCCCATTAAGAAAAAGGGAAGCAGCTGCTATAGCTGAATGATTGCTGGTTAATGGTTAAAAAGTATTTAGGTTTGTTGCCAAAGCAGCAAACCTTTTTTTATGTCATTTATTAATGTAGAGATCAAGGCCCGGATTATTAATCTTAGAGAAAATCAAAAAACAAGAAAGGAAAAACCCACTAAAAAAGAATATATCAGGAACTATCTGCAATCCAAAAATGCAGATTATAAAGGAATCGATTTGCAAACAGATACCTATTTCAATGTAAAAAATGGCAGATTGAAACTCAGAGAAGGAAACATTGAAAACAACCTTATTTATTATGAAAGAGGTAATAAAGCAGGACCTAAGAATTCATACTTTCAATTAGTAAAGGTAGAAGATGCAAATGGCTTGAAGGAGACTTTAACTAAATCTGTTGGTGTAAAGATCATTGTAAATAAGAAAAGAGAAATCTATTATATAGGGAATGTAAAATTTCATTTAGATGAAGTGGCTGGGTTGGGTGATTTTGTAGAAATTGAAGCAGGAAATATATTGGCAGATCTAAACCAGGTACAATTACAGGAACAATGTGAATTTTATTTAAATGAATTTAATTTAAACAAAGAAGAGCTTATAGAAGTTTCTTATAGCGATATGTTACTTTCTAAAAGTTGATTATTTCAGAATTACCGCACCCATTTTTTTTGAAAGCTCTATTTCCATTTGTTTAAGATGATCATGCGTTTGATGAAGCATGCTGAACTCTTCTTCTGTATGTGGTTTTTCAAGATCCAATTGATTCTCCAGTAACATCCTCTTCACTTTTCTTAATTTAAGATAATTCACTGCAGATTCTACCCCTTCATTACTTTTATCTTCACCCATTTTTAAATAACCCATTAAATCTGATTCATTATCTCTGGAAATCGTTTTAATAAAATCATCATATGATTGGGTGAATAAACTTTTCTGGTAACCGGTAGATTGACTGAATTCTTTTTTCCAGTGATCACTTTCTTCGTAAGGAAAATTCAATAAAGAAACAGCCAGCGTACTGAGTTTAGTATTTGCATGGTACACAAAATAATTTCTATTTACGATTGTTGGATTTTTTAATAATTCTTCTCTGAACGTCCTCATTAATAAAAGCACATCTACATTGTCAATCAAGCTTTCTTCAACCATCTCATCAAAAACATATTCAGCAACTGTTCTATCATCATCCCATCTGTTTATTCCATACTCAAGTAATATTCTGGCCACCTCTCTTTCCTGCAGATCATCTTTAAATAATAAATTAAAAGTTGCATCATCATAGCCTCTTTCTTCTGCCAGTCTGGTATTCTGCTCTTGTTGTTTTGCATCATCAAAAGGCTGCTTCCTTTCCTGAACTATAATTTTATCACGGATGAATTTATTTACAAGAGCATGTAATCCACCTTCTTCAATTTTTAAGATCTCTGCACACTGTTTAATATAATCCTGTTGTTTTGTGAAATCTTCTACTTTGTTGATCTTAGAAATGGTTTCAGCCATTCTATTAACAACTTCAGATTTCTTCAGCGGATCATTCTCTGCATCTTTTAAAGCTACTTCTAGCTGGAAGAGAATGAAATCTTTTTTGTTGCGCTGAACAAATTCAGAAAATGCCAATGCCCCGACTTTATTCACATAACTGTCAGGGTCTTCTTTATCTGGTATCAATACCAGTTTTACATTTAACCCTTCTTCTAATGCCAGGTCAAGACCTCTCAAAGCTGCTTTTACACCGGCTGCATCGCCATCATAAATGATAGTAAGATTGTTACTGTATTTTCTAATTAATCTCAGTTGGTCTGGAGTAAGCGAAGTACCGCCAGATGCAACTACATTTTCAATACCTGCCTGGTGTAGTGAAACAACATCTGTATATCCTTCTACCAGTAAACATTCATCTGCTTTATCAATTGCCTGCCGGGCAAAATAAGATCCATAAAGCAATTTGCTTTTTACATAGATCTCGTTTTCTGGTGTGTTTATATACTTTGGAGCTTTGTCATTGCTTTTTAATATTCTTGCACCAAAGCCTAGTACTTTACCACTATGATTGTGTATAGGGAATAATACACGGCCACGATAATTATCCATCAACTGATCGTTTCGACTTACGATCAGCCCGGTTTTTAAAAGAAGATCTGTATTATATTGTTTGGCAATTGCTTCTTTTGTAAAAGCATCTCTTTGTTCTGGCGAATAGCCCAATTGAAATTTTTTGATAATATCTTCTCTGAAACCTCTTTCTTTAAAATAGGCTAATCCAATATCCTGTCCTTCCTCTGTTTCGAATAATTGCTTCGTAAAAAATTGTTGAGCAAATGAATTGATGATGTATAAACTATCTGCAGCTAATTGGGTCTGTTTTTGCTCATCTGTTTGAAAAGTTTCTTCCACCTCTACGCCATACTTATTCGCCAACCATTTCAATGCTTCAACATAGCTGTATTTTTCATGTTCCATGATGAAGCTGATCGTATTGCCACTACGACCACATCCAAAGCATTTGTATAATTCCTTACTGGGAGAAACGGTAAATGAAGGCGTCTTCTCATTATGAAAAGGACAAAGCCCCAGGTAATTACTTCCTCTTTTTTTCAGTTTCACAAAACTGCCTATCGTATCAATTATATCGATTCGGCCAAGGATTTGTTGTATGGTAGATTGTGCTATCAATATTTAGTCTAAAAGAAAGGGCAAGTTATCGATAAAGTAAGAGGTATCAAAACCATACAATTTTTATCAAGATATTTTTATTTATGCAGCAATATCTGAAAGATTAAACTCTTATTCTTTTTTATAGTCTTTTTATTCAAATACCTGCTACATGAGATCTTTTCACCTTTTTTTCTTCCTGATAACTATATCGATTTTTGGGTGTGATACCCGAAATGCTTCTGAACCTGTTTCTATGGAAGCCTGGGTGCCTGTTTATACCTCAAATACTGCGGCTTTTAAAAGTATAAATATTACACCAGCCCGTCCTACAGTAAATGCCGGTAAAATTTTCACAGTTGGAAATATTATTTATCAGGTAGAACAGGATAGTGGTATTCATATAATTAATTATGCTAATCCATCGGCACCACAAAAGATTGGGTTTATAAGATCTTTTTTATGTAAAGAAGTAACTGTAAAAAATGGGCTGATCTACACAAATAATTTCAGCGACCTGGTTGTAATTGATGCTTCAAACAGTAGTAATATTAGGGAAATAGCCAGAACGGCTAATGTATTTCCGGAATTAGCGTTACAATATCCACCAAAAGCTGATCCGTTTCAAACAGTGTATTTTGAGTGTCCTGATCCTCAAAAAGGAATAATAATCAGGTGGGAAAAGAAAAATATCAATGATCCTAAATGCTGGAGGTAATTTATGAGAAAATACATTTTATATATACTTAGCGTATACTTATCAATTGCTAGTTGTACAAAAGATAGTTCAGGCTTGGCAAGTCAGGTAAATGGTGCTGGCGGGTCAACTGCCCGTTTTACTATTGCAGGGAATTATTTATATGTAGTGAGCAATACCAGTCTCAAAGCTTTTGATATTTCTAATCCTTCACAGGCCCCGATACTCAAATCCACGACTAATGTCGGGGTAAATATTGAAACTATTTTTCCATACGAGGATAAGCTATTTATTGGTTCGTCATTTTCAATGCATATATTTTCGCTAACAAATCCTGAAAAACCTACACGTCTGGCACAGGCGGATTATATGATCAGGATGAGTTGTGATCCTGTTGTTGCTAAAGACAGCACTGCTTATGCTACTTTAAATGGACTTGGGCCTTGTGGTGGAGGAGGAAGCCAATTAGTCATATATGATATTAAAAATATTGCAAAGCCTGTTCTTAAAGGATCATTACCGCTTACAGGACCACACGGGCTGGGAATAAGTGATAGTGCTTTATATGTGTGCGATGGTAATTTTGGTTTAAATGTATATAATATCAGGAATACATATTCACCTCAACTTGTACAAACAATATCTGGCAACACCTATTTTGATGTAATTCCTTACGGTAATATATTGATATGCCAGGTTAGTGATGGCGTAGCATTATATGATATAACAAGTCGTCTGCAACCAGTATTTCTTTCAAAGGTTTTAAACTAAAGAATGAATAAAAATTTTCGTTCAATTTTATCAGTCTCATTCTGTTTGCTTTCTTTCATTATTAATGCTCAACAAATAGCAAGAAGTACTTATTCATATCCTGAATTCAGCCTCCGAACAAGTTTAACTTCATTTGTTGATTATGATGCCGGAATAATGTTAGGAGTAAATTATCGATGGAGTGATCACTTATCTGCTTCCTTTGAACCAACATGGATATTTTTTTCTCCCTTTTTTGATAGTAATGGTGACAGTTTTCAACCATCAGGTTTTAAAATAAGAACTGATTTCAGATATCATTTTGGAATAAGAAAAAAGAAAAATCCAAACTTCTTTATTGCACCAGAATTTCATTATAAAAATGTAACCACAAAATCAGAAGGACAGTTTGGTATTAATTGCCAGTCTGGGCAGTGTGATTACTTTCAAACAGCAGAGTATAAGACCCAAAAAAAGGAGATAGGTGGTTTGATAAAAGCAGGGCTGACTGTTCCATTAACATTTATTGAGAAAAGGGATCATTTATTGCTTGAGATCTATGGCGGGTTTGGAGCTAAAGAGTTAAAATACAAAGAATTAGATATACCGCCAGGTGCTTCTTTCTTAAACCCTCCAGACAGGGGCATTTTTGATTTTGGTAATGATTCTGACCGAAATACAATATTCCGGCCAATGATACCGTTCGGAATTAAGGTAATACTTATAATTTGATGTATTTTCTGTTGAAAAAATATAGCTTACTTTATTTGCATTTCCCGTTTTCTTTCTTATTTTACTAACGATCATTTAGTCCATATTTCGAATCCCAACCCCACGGAAAAATTTTAGCAAATTCTATTATTAACGTCGTTTGCCATATGGCAGGCTCTAAAATTTTTAACCATGGTTCAGGTAGACATCTCACAGCTTTCCGGTACATGCAATGTCTGGAGAGAGAAGCTTCGTCTTTATCGTGAAAAGCTCAATAATGATGAAGCAAAACTCAGGGAAGTAGCAGGAAAATCTCTCTCCAAAGAACAACTCAAAGACGTAGAACACCTCCACAATCAATTCCACATTCAACTAATTAACATTCACGATTTAAAACAGGCCATTAAAGCCCATGATCGTAAAATGAACTTTGAAAAAGTTGCTTTTAACGGAAATGTTAATGAAGACAGTTACACCCGTCATGAAAGTCTGCAGGAGGAATACCAAAGTCTTGAACAAACATTAAATGATTTGCAAATTGAATTTAAAGAATTCCTGAAAGGGATTTAAGCTTACTGTTTTTTTAGTATCCGAATTTTATTTGAAACAACTTCCTTCTGTGTGTTAAAAATATTTTGTCTTTAATTTATCCATTAAATTCCAAGACAATTCATTTTTTCATTACTTAAAAATATTTTTATGCCTGAATTTGATACTTCACATGTAAAAAATATTGTCTTGCTGGGTCATGCCGGATCTGGTAAGACAACATTAGCGGAATGTATGCTTTATGAAGCCGGATTGATTAATCGAAGGGGTACAGTAGCAGAAGGTACTACCACGGGAGATTATCATGATCTGGAAAAAGAAAGAGGAAATACAATCTTTAGTAAACTTCTTCATACTAAATGGAGAGGTTATAAAATAAATATTCTGGATACACCAGGATATGATGACTTTGTAGGAGAAGTGATATCAGCATTGAGAGTGGCTGATACCGGTGTAATGTTACTCAATTCAATAATGGGAGTAGAAGTTGGTGCTGATATAATTTGGGAGTATACAGAAAAGTTTAAAACCCCGATGATATTTGGAGTGAATAAACTGGATGATGATAATGCTGACTTTGATAAAACTGTCAGAGAAGCAAAAGCACATTTTGGAAATAAAGTTTTAGTAGTACAATATCCGCATCAGACCGGATCTGGATTTCATGAGATCATTGATGTACTGAGAATGACCATGTATAAATTCAGTAATGATGGTGGTAAGCCGGAGAAATTGGCGATACCAGATGATGAGAAAGCTAAAGCAGATGAATTGCATAAAGAGTTGATTGAAGCTATTGCCAGTAATGATGAAACATTAATGGAGAAATATTTTGATAAAGGTGAGTTGACTGAAGATGAGATGAAAGTAGGATTAAAAAATGCAATGATCAATCATGATTTATTTCCATTATTCTGTTTATCTGCTGAAAGAAATATGGGAAGTGGCAGGATAATGGGCTTTATTGATAATGTATGCCCTAGTTCTAATGAAATGCCTCCACAACAAACAAAAAGTGGTAATAAGCTGACTTGTGATGCTAACGGACCTGCATGTATATTTATTTATAAAACCATTTCTGAACCACATGTAGGAGAACTTTCCTTCTTTAAAGTTTATTCAGGAACGATAAAAGTCGGGATGGAATTAGTAAATGAGACTACTGGCGTTGAAGAGAGAATTAATCAATTATTTCTGGTAGAAGGTAATAAAAGAACAACCATTCATGAATTGGTTGCAGGAGATATCGGTGCCACTCTAAAATTAAAAAATACACATGTTAATAATACATTGCATGTAAAAGGAAAAAATTACGAATTACCTACAATAGAATTCCCGCCTCATAATATGACCATGGCTATTGAGTCACTCAAGAAAGGGGAGGAAGAAAAACTTTCGATGGCATTGCATCAGTTAAGGGAAGAAGATCCGACTTTCAAAGTGGAAGTATCTTCTGAATTAAAACAAACATTGATTCATTGTCAGGGAGATATGCATTTAGCAGTAGCCAAATGGAAAATAGAACATCAGCATAAACTGGAAGTGAAATTTGTAAAACCAAAAATTGCATACCGTGAAACGATACGCAAAATGGCAGATGCCCATTACCGACATAAAAAACAGAGTGGTGGTGCTGGGCAATTTGGTGAAGTCTATATGCGAATTGAACCATGGTATGAGGGAATGCCCGAGCCTACAGATCTTAATGTAAGAGGAAGAGATGTGCATGATCTTGATTGGGGTGGTAAATTGGTTTTCTATAACTGTATTGTGGGAGGTGCTATTGATACGAGATTTTTGCCATCCATATTAAAAGGGGTGATGGAAAAAATGCATAATGGACCATTAACTGGTTCATATGCCAGAGATATTAGGGTAAGTGTGTATGATGGAAAAATGCATCCGGTAGATAGTAATGATATTTCTTTTAAGATTGCAGGATTACAAGCATTCCGACAGGCATTTCAGGAAGCTGACCCTCAGATATTGGAACCTGTTTATCATGTGGAAGTATTATGTCCCGATGATCTTACTGGTTCAGTAATGGGTGATCTGCAAAGCCGTCGAGCAATTGTTGAGGGGATTGATAGCGAAGGACATTTTCAAAAGATAATTGCCAAAGTTCCTTTGGCTGAAATGGATGGTTATTCATCTTCAATAAGATCGATCACACAAGGAAGAGCAAAATTTAAGATGGAGTTCTTTGCTTATGAACCGGTTCCGTTTGATCTGCAACGTAAATTGATCGATGAATACAGTAAAACTGAAAAAGAAGAATTTGCCTAAAGAAACCGAAACTAACTGCAAAACAAAAAGGCTGCTATCTGGCAGCCTTTTTTTATGAATTCATAAAATCATCTGTCTTTGTAAACCGCAATAGATGAAGTATTGTCATTCCATTTAGTGAATATGAAACTGCTTTTGGATGATGTAACTGTATACTTTTTGCCCTGGAAATTTTCTGAATCATACAATACAACACGGTAGCCGGGAGGAACAGTAAGGGAGCTTAATGCTTTATCTGGAAAACCTATTTCTGCCATTGTGTTATAAGTGCCTGGCAATAATGAAACTGATTGCCCCTGATAATTTCCATCAGCGTAAATAGTTATTCCGGATTCATTTGTAGTATTGTTATTCGATTGTAATCCAGATTCCTCAATTATTAATGAACCAATTCGGTTGTTCAGTGTGTTTGTAAGACAGCTCATATTTTCCTTTAAGGTATAATAAGTACCTGAAAGGTTTTCATTATTTACATAAACTTTTGCTTTCAAGGTGGATGGTATCTCTATTGCAGAAATATCATATTTTAGAAGTCCAAGTTTATCTCCTTGATAATATCCCGGAGCCAATCTTAAACTATTTCCTTTATAGTTACAGTCTGTATAAATTGTAGCATAAGCCGAACCAACACTATTATTATTGTCATTAGTAGATTGATTATTATTATACTCAATTACTAATGAACTGATTTTATCATTAAAATTTTTGGATAAGCAGTCTTCACTCTTGTCAAATGAATAAGAGTAGCCTGATGTATTATCATTATTCAGATAAACTTTAAGTATGAGATTGCCATGAATTGCGAAAGATGATATATTTTGTTTTAATAATCCTAATGAACGGGCAGAGTAGGTACCAGGCTTCAAACTTTTTGAATATCCTTTATTATAACAATCATTATAAAATGTTATGTAATCGCTTTGATTAAATCCAGGTTGGTAGGCCATATTTTCTATTACCATCGATGATGTTTGATCGTTCCATTCATTATCAAGACAGCTAACATTGGATGTAAAAGTTTTTGACTTTCCTTTAAAGTCATCATGCTCATATATGGTGACCTTCATTCCATTTGGTATTTGTATGCTGGAAAGATTATCATTTGCCATTTTCATCTGATAATTCTTATAAATTCCAGCCTGCAGGATGCTTCTTCTGCCTTTGTAATTACAATCTTCATGCAACGTTACATAGTTATTTTGGCCAGAAACTTGTAAGCAATAAGTAATTATAGCTATTAAAGTAAAGACGGTTTTTTTCATTCAATTGTTTTTTTTAGTTCTATTCCCGAATGTGGAAGTTAAGTTTATTAATCTAAAATATATTCAATTTTTTTTATCAAGATACTTAATAAAATATTTTATTGTTCTCCATTTATTCTGCAATTTATCCATATCACAAACGAGTTGTTCCCTTGTATATTGGCTGGGAGAAAATAAAGAGTCTGTAAGTAATTCATTTTTTGCCAACTGATCAAAACATACGAAACATCTGCTGCAAAGACTCATTAATATAAGATTGAGATATTTCTTTTTATCATTTAATTTGTAATTAAGATTGACAGCCATTTCAAAACTTTTTTCCATCTGATTGCTGAACTGAATTCTTGTTTCTCTTATTTTTTTAGTTGTTGTAACCAGTGTGTCAATTTCATTCTTTTGATCTTTATACACATCGAAAATGTCATTTCCGAATTGCATCAATCCTCCCATTTCAAGTAATGCCTTTTCTTCACCAGGTAAGAAAGGATGCGACATTGATGCTCTGTAAAAGAGGACAGATACTCCACCTTTTTTTAAAGTGATATCGAGAATTTCCTCCGTAGTTAAATAATGACCTGATTGTTTTTTACTTTCAACCTGTGCTTTATAAACTTCATTAAGATAATGTGACACAAGGGAAGAGTCTTGTGATTTTTCAAGGGCCTTCTTATAAAAGATCATAAACAGTTTCTCTGCTGAAGTATTACCTTTTATTTCATTTGGCCTTTCCATAAAGACTTTTAGTTTATCTTCCGGCATTTCAAATTTGTCAAAAAAATCATCGAATAAACCTGTCATAGCTCCCTGGTAAGTAAGAGCTGATCTTTCTTTTTCTGACATTGAATAACCCCGTAATACACAAATTGAATCACCCAGGATGGCAGGTACTGCCAATCCGTAATAATGCGTTATTTTTTTAAAATCAGAAGCATCCAGGCTGCCGTCATTCGTTTTTTTTGCCTCTTCAAGAATTGGGCTTATATGTTTTGCAATAAAGCGATGTTGCTTTTTAACACTTTGAAGCAATGAATAAATAGTTTGGCCAGCAGTGAAGGCCCTTTTGGGCAACCAGGTTTTATTCATCGCTGTAAATAATATTTATTTCTTAAAGCTGATACATTCATTCATTTCCTTTTCAGAATAAGCTAATTTATACTGTTGTAGAACTTCATCAGGCACTCCGTCCCATTGTGTGGGTTGGTTGCCTGCATACCCTATATCTTTAACTCCAATTTCAGAAGTATAAAAACCAGTTGCGGTAAGGTCTCTCATTAAACTGAAAAATTTTACTCCCTGACTCATTTCAGGTTTTGCTTTTTTAGGATAAGCTATCTGGTCTACTAATTCAATTTGTTGTGCCGAAGAGCAGTCAATAAATGATTTTTCAAATTGTTTTAAACATTGCATATCCAGCCATCTTAGCCCTCCTTTCATTGGTACCTGGTGATTAGGCATGTCTTTTACAATGAATGCAATAAACTCAGGAACCTTTGCATCACTTGCACTTCCGCTGATCTCATCTTTGGGTATTATTATATCTGCCAGAATTGTAATAGTGGCCATTTCATGTGCAGTAAAGAATTTTTCCTTTGCTAATAATTCTTTCTCATACTTTAATTCATCCGGATTTCTGTCAATAGTGAATTTAGGTTCACTAATGGCATTTTCACCCTTTTTATCATCAGGTTTGCAACCTGCAATTGCAGCAGGACCAGCAACTGCACCAGTAACAATTAATTTTAATGATTTTCTGCGATCCATAAATTTAGTTTTACTTAAAGGTTCTGTTTTTTCATTTCATCAATTATATATTCAGAAGCTCTCATTGATAAAGCCAGTATTGTCCAGGTAATATTCTTATCTGCCTGTGATACAAACTGTCCGCCATCAACACAGAATAAATTTTTGCAATCATGTGCCTGGCTCCATTTATTAAGTGCCGATTTTTTTGCGTCATTACCCATACGTACAGTTCCTGCTTCATGAATGATCTCACCGGGTTTTGCCAATCCCCATTGATTCTTTTCATCATCATCTCCTCCCCAGGTAATTACTGCACCCATGTTATGCATCACTTCTTTAAAAGTTTCTTTCATGTGCTTAGCCTGCTTTATTTCATGTTCACTCCATTTTACATTAAATTTTAAAACAGGTATACCAAATTTGTCAACTGTATTTTTATCGATCTCACAATAATTGCTTTCTAATGCGATAGCCTCACCACGGCCAGCCATACCTACTCCACAACCATAGAAATAACGATGATCTTCTTTTAAAGATGCCCCATATCCACCACCTTCTTTCTGTTTGCCTTTTACGAGATATTTTCCATTCAGATTTTCAATACCCCAATTGAATCCATAAGAAGGTTGACTCATGCCACCCCAATATTCGATATGGTAACCTCTTGGAAAATCAAGTTTCTTATTATCCAGCCACCAGGGGGAGTAGATATGCATACCTCCAACTCCATCTTCATTATATTTCTTTCTGTCGAACAGCTGAGGCAAAATGCCACCGAGTGCAGCTCCTGTTGAATCATGCAAATATTTACCTACCACATTACTATCATTTGCTAATCCGTTAGGGTGACGTTCAGATTTTGAATTAAGTAACAGTCTTGCACTTTCGCATGCACTGGCAGCCAATATTACAACCTTACCTTCTACCTGGTATTCCATCATATCATCTTTGTTGATATAAGAAACTCCTGTTGCTAATCCATCCTTATTGGTCAATACTTCTCTTGCCATTGCATTTGTGACCATGTCAATGTTTCCTGTTTTCAATGCAGGATATATCAGAACATTAGGAGAAGAAAAATCTGCTTTTGCTATACTGCAGTTTCTATTGCATTGTCCGCAATAAAAACAAGCACCTCTTTCATCATTTATTTTTTCTGTAAGTATTGATAACCTTGAAGGAATTACTTTAACTCCGGCTTGTGTGGCTGCGTTCTTTATAAATAGTTCATGCAGTCTGGGTTTTGGAGGCTTTAAGAAAAAGCCATCAGGATCATTTTCCAATCCTTCATTTGTTCCAAAAATTCCAATCAATTTATCTACCCTGTCATAATATGGTTTTATATCATCATAACTTATTGGCCAGTCATCACCCAATCCGTCAATACTTTTTCTTTTAAAATCTTTGGGGCCGAACCGTAATGATATTCTACCCCAATGATTTGTTCGGCCACCTAACATTCTTGCTCTCCACCAGGCCCATTCAGTTCCATTTTCTTTGGTATAAGGTTCTCCTTCCAGTGACCATCCGCCATAACAGGCATCAAAATCCCCAAAAGGACGAATCTTTGTACTGGCGCCTCTTCGTGGTGATTCCCAGGGATTTTTTAGTTGTGTAACATTTTTTTGAGGATCATACATATAGCCTGCTTCCAATAAACAAACTTTTAATCCTGCATTGGCTAAAATATATGCTGCCATTCCACCACCAGCACCAGAGCCGACAATTACTACATCATATTTTTTTGATTGTTTCTTTACCTGGAAATCTCCCATATAGCAAAATATATAATTTTATAAAGTAACAATTTACAGGTTTGCATTCGGGTGACCGAAAATATTAAGAGAAATTTCTGCACAAATGCATTTAGTATCTTTAGAAAAAAGTAATTCTTTAGATGAAGCGTATTATTATGTTATTCGGTTTTATTGCACAATTATTTTCAGGAAGAGCACAAAAAGTTAACTATGATAGTTATCCTATCTATAAAGGCGATGATCTTGGTTTAACCTATACAAAAAGTGAATCAAGGTTTAAAATATGGTCTCCAAAGGCTAAAAAAGTTTATTTAACCATTTACAAGAACGGGAGTGGAGAAAATAGGGAAAGTACTCTTCAAATGAATAAAAGTAGCAACGGAACATGGGCAGCTGAATTAAAAGGAGACCAGGTTGGCAAGTTTTACACTTTCAAGATTAAAATTAAAAGGAAATGGAATAATGAAGTACCAGATCCGTATGCAAAAGCAGTGGGAGTAAATGGAAAAAGAGCAATGATCATCGATCTGAAAGAAACTGATCCTGTTGGTTGGAAAAATGATGTATCTCCTGTTTTTAATTCAATGAATGATGCTGTTATTTATGAATTGCATGTAAGAGATGCCAGTATTGCAGTTAATTCAAATATTGTTAATAAAGGAAAATTTATTGGTATTGCAGAAAAGGGAACTAAGAATGAAGAGGGGTTATCTACTGGTCTTGACCATATAAAAGAATTAGGTGTTACCCATGTTCATCTGTTGCCTTCCTTTGATTATTATTCTGTTGATGAATCTAAACTTTATAAACCACAGTATAACTGGGGATACGATCCTGTAAATTTTAATGTTCCCGAAGGTTCATATTCTACAGATCCAACTGATGGAAATGTGAGGATCAATGAATTTAAAAAGATGGTAAAAACATTTCATGAAAATGGTATACGGGTAGTTTTAGATGTTGCATATAATCATACTGGACAAACAGAAGAATCCAATTTCAATCAATTGGTTCCCGGGTATTATTACAGGCATGATAAAAAAGGTAAATTTTCTAATGCTACAGCTTGTGGAAATGAAACAGCAAGTGAAATGCCAATGATGAGGAAATTCATGATAGAATCTGTTTTGCATTGGGTAAATGAATATCATATTGATGGATTCCGATTTGACCTGATGGGAGTTCATGATATTGAAACGATGAATCTGATCTCGAAAGAATTGCATAAAATAAAACCTGATATTTTGTTATATGGTGAAGGTTGGACAGCAGGTGCATCACCTTTACCGGATTCACATAGAGCATTAAAAATAAATGCATCCAAACTCGATCGTATAGCTGTTTTTAGTGATGATATCAGGGATGGTATAAAAGGAAGTGTGTTTGAACATGAAGAGAAAGGTTTTGTAAGTGGAGAAGAAGATACAGAAGAAAGTATAAAATTTGGAATTGTTGCTGCTACCCAACATCAACAAGTTGATTATTCAAAAGTAAATTATTCAAAGGCCCCATATGCAACACAACCCTTTCAAACCATTTCATATGCTTCCTGCCATGATAATCATACATTATGGGACAAATTAGCTATTTCAGCAAAGGATGCAACAATTACTGAAAGAAAAGAAATGCATAAACTTGCTCTTTCAATTGTACTTACATCACAAGGCATTCCATTTCTACATGCTGGCACTGAGTTTCTAAGAAGTAAAAAAGGAGTAGAAAATTCATTTAATTCTCCTGATAGTATTAATGGAATAGACTGGAGTCTGAAAACAAAAAATAAAGAAATATTTGATTATGTGAAAACATTAATTGCATTAAGAAAAGATCATCCGGCTTTTAGAATGACCAGCACTGATTTAATAAAATCGAATCTTAAATTCAGAGAAGATATGGAAAAAGGTGTTGTTGGTTATACAATCAATGGAATTGCAGTAAAAGACACCTGGAAAAAGATTATGGTGTTATTGAATGGAACTAACCAGAATAAAAAATTAAATATTGATGGTAAATGGAATATTGCAATCAGCAGTAATAAATTTTCGCCTGAAAGAACTGAGATCTCAGATAGTATTTATTTAAAACCACATACCTGTTCCATACTATTCCAGTAATTATTTTTCTTTACTTGATTTATCAATTTGACGGCCCAATAGGAACCCAGCTACTGCTCCGACAACCAAACCTATTGAGATACCCGGTATAGAGCCATCGGTAGCAATATAACCAACGATTAAACCAAGAAGTCCTCCAACTATTGTAAATACAGGAAATGTTTTGATACGTTTAATATTACCTGAATCCTGGGTACGTTCCTTTTTAAATTGACGTACATGAGATTTATGCTTCTTGCGATGATGTGATCTTGCCATATTGTTATTTAAGTATTTAAAAAATAGTTCTTGTAATATAAAAATTATTACTGATTTTATTACATTTTAATGGTAATGTACAATAAAAAAAGCTACCCTTTGAGGATAGCTTTTGAATTATTTTTTAATATTATTAATACCTGTTTCTGTCTCTGTCTCTGTTATTGCCATAATTATTATAACCACCACTACCACCACGATTGCCACCACCACGGTTTCCGCCAGCTCTATTACCACCAAAACCTCCTGGTTTTTCTTCAGCTTGTTTAACAACTAATGGTTTTTTCCCTAAAGAAATATCATTCAGTCCTTCAATCGCTTCCTTAGCTTCTGCATCATTCGGCATTTCTACAAATCCAAAACCTTTACTTTTTCCGGTATCTCTATCCATTGCAACTTTAACAGATGTAACAGTACCAAATTTTTCAAAAAATTCTTCCAGTTCTGCATCATCCATATCATAGGGTAAACCAGCAACAAATATCTTCATGAAAATTATTTTTACAAATGTACATAAGTATTTGGAATACTTTATAGTGTAATTAGGCATTACTTAATTTGCATAAATACCGCTGGAATCATATTTCTTATCTTTGACATTCAATAAAAGCAATATGAAAGAAGTATTTATAATATCTGCTGTACGTACTCCAATGGGAAGTTTTGGAGGAACGCTGAAAGGAATTTCAGCCACTCAATTAGGTGCTACAGCTATTAAAGCGGCTCTTGAAAAAGCCGGGATAAAAGGTGAGCAGGTACAGGATGTATTAATGGGGTGTGTTTTACAGGCAAATTTGGGTCAGGCACCAGCCAGGCAAGCTTCAAAATTTGCAGGGTTGCCCAATGAAGTAGCATGTACAACCGTCAATAAAGTATGTGCAAGCGGTATGAAGGCAATAGCTCAGGCGGCACAAAGTATATTATTGGGTGATGCAGCTATTGTAGTTGCCGGCGGGATGGAAAGTATGAGTAATGTTCCTTTCTATTCAGATACTTTAAGGTGGGGTAATAAATATGGTAATGCTGCTTTGATTGATGGTTTGGCAAAAGATGGTTTAACGGATGTATATGATGGAAAAGCAATGGGGAATGCCGCAGAACTTTGTGCTAAGGAGTGTGGTATCAGCAGAGAAGATCAGGATGCATTTGCAATTGAAAGTTATAAAAGAAGCCAGGCGGCATGGGAGAAAGGACTTTTTGATAATGAAGTAATTCCGGTTGAAATTCCCCAACGAAAAGGTGATCCGATTATTTTTAATAAAGATGAAGAACCTTACAATGTAAAATTTGAAAAAATACCCGCATTAAATCCTGCCTTTCAAAAGGATGGTACCGTTACTGCTGCTAATGCTTCTACCATGAATGATGGTGCTGCTGCAGTTGTATTGATGAGTAAAGAAAAAGCAGATGAATTAGGTTTAAAACCAATTGCAAAAATTCTTTCGTATGCAGATGCTGAGCAGGCGCCTGAATGGTTTACCACAACACCATCTTTAGCTGTTCCAAAAGCTGTTGAAAAAGCAGGACTGAAAATGGAGGATATTTCTTACTGGGAATTAAACGAAGCATTTTCAGTGGTTGGAATAGAAAATTCAAAACGAATGAAACTAGACCCATCAAAAGTAAATGTGCATGGAGGTGCAGTATCAATTGGTCATCCTCTTGGTTGTAGCGGAGCAAGAATTATTGTTACACTTATAAATGTTTTGAAAGCTAATAAAGCAAAGTATGGTGCTGCGGGAATTTGTAATGGAGGAGGAGGCGCATCAGCAATGGTCATTGAAAATATGTAGAAATAAGTAGTATTTCTCTAATATAAACCTTCGGAAACCCGGAGGTTTTTTATTACTTATTTAATTCTTTCCCTGATCGATTGGATGATCTTTATTGTATGTTCTCTTGAGTTTTCAATAAATAATCGATGTGTATTCATACAGGTGCTTTTTTTGTAATGAATTCGATAATTCTTCTATAATTTAATAATTTGCCTAACTGTATGGAAGATGTCAAAATTATATATGCAACTGAACAAGATTCAGCATTGATTGCAGAAATTAGCAGGGAAACTTTTTATGATACTTTCGCTTCTGCCAATTCGAAGGAAAATATGGATAAATTCATGAATGAGACTTTTTCTAACGAACAGTTGAAAAATGAAGTAGGAAAACAAGGTAATATTTTTTTATTGGCATATGAAAATGATCATCCTGTGGGATATGCTTTTCTCAAAGAAAATAGTAATGCTCCTGAACTTGTCAATACTGATTGTATTGAAATTTCAAGGATATATGTCAGGATACCATTTATTGGAAAAGGTATCGGTAAAAAGTTGATGCAAAAGTGTATAGATATAGCACAACAAAAAATGAGATCTGTTTTATGGCTGGGAGTTTGGGAGAAAAATAGGAGTGCAATCGATTTTTATGAGAAATGGGGGTTTGAAAAGTTTTCTACTCATTTTTTTCAATTGGGTGATGATGAGCAGACAGACTGGTTAATGAAAAAGCGGTTGACATGATACAGTTTAATTGTAATGGTTTATATTGCCACTCTCCATTCAAAACAGGTTAATATGAGGACTCAAATAGTAAATATCAAAGAGCTTATTAATACAAGGAAGGAGAATAAATTACTTCGGGGAAAAGAATTAGCTGATTTACCTATAATAAAAAATGCATATTTATTCATTGAGGATGGAATTATTTCTGGTTATGGTAAGATGGAAGATTTGCCTGCTCAATTCAAAAGTGAATCATCAATAGATGCGTCAGGGAAATTTATATTGCCGGCCTGGTGTGATAGCCATACACATATTGTTTTTGCAGCCAGCCGGGAAGAAGAGTTTATTGATAAGATAAAAGGTTTAAGCTATGCAGAAATTGCAGCTAAAGGTGGTGGCATTTTAAATTCTGCCAAAAAGTTGAATGAAGCATCAGAGGATGATCTTTTTAATTCAGCCTGGAAAAGGTTAGAGGAAGTTAGCAGACTGGGTACCGGTGCAATTGAAATAAAAAGTGGTTATGGTCTAACTGTAGATGGTGAATTGAAAATGCTTAGGGTCATTAAAAAATTGAAAGAGAGATCAAAACTATCAATTAAAGCAACTTTTCTTGGTGCTCACACTTATCCTTTAGAATTCAAGGAAGATCATCAAGGTTATATTGATTGTATCATCAATGAAATGTTGCCAGCAATAGCTAATGAAAAATTAGCTGATTATATTGATGTGTTTTGTGAGAATGGTTTTTTTACTCCTGAAGAAACAGAAACAATATGCCGGGCAGGTATGAGTGTAGGTTTGAAGCCAAAAATTCATGCCAATCAATTGAATTTATCAGGAGGAACAGAAGTTGGAGTTAAATTAGGTGCTGTCAGTGTTGATCATCTGGAAACAATGGATGAAGGGGCAATAAACACATTGGCTCAATCAAATACAATAGGCACATTATTGCCATCAGCAGCTTTCTTTTTACGTATGCCATTTCAACCTGCAAGACAGTTGATCGATGCAGGATGTGCAATCGCTTTAGCAACGGACTATAATCCCGGTTCTTCACCATCAGGAAATATGAACCTGGTAAATGCAATGAGTTGTATACAAATGAAAATGTTGCCGGAAGAAGTTATCAATGCTTCAACGATCAATGGAGCATATGCAATGGAATTGGAAAATCAGTTGGGAAGTATAACAGTTGGAAAAAGAGCCAATTTTATTTTAACCAAACCAATTTCTTCTTTAGCCTATTTGCCTTATGCTTTCGGATCTAATTTAATAGAAAAAGTGATGATTGGTGGTGAATGGCTATAGTTATAAAAATCAATTTATGCAACAGATAATAGAATGTGTTCCGAATTTTAGTGAAGGAAACGATTTGAATATCATTAAACAAATTACCGATCAGATCGAATCTGTAGAAGGTGTTCGTTTGTTGAATGTTGATCCGGGTAAGGCAACTAACAGAACCGTTGTTACTCTGGTTGGAAACCCTGAAGCAGTTATAGAAGCCGCATTTCTTGCTATTAAAAAAGCTGGGGAACTGATCGACATGAGTAAACATAAAGGAGAACATCCAAGAATGGGGGCTACTGATGTATGTCCGCTAATTCCAATCGCAA
The DNA here is from genome assembly GCA_024643645.1 of Chitinophagaceae bacterium. Lineage (GTDB taxonomy): Bacteria > Bacteroidota > Bacteroidia > Chitinophagales > Chitinophagaceae > JJ008. Next base: position 27,402 of record JAHEMN010000007.1, read on the forward strand.
ATATTTCGATGGAAGAAACAGCAAAGTTTGCTCAGCAATTGGCAGAAAGGGTTGGCAATGAATTACAAATTCCTGTTTATCTATATGAAGATGCGCAGCCAGATAAAAGCCGGAGTAATTTATCGGTGATAAGGGCAGGGGAGTATGAAGGATTTTTTAAAAAGATAAAAGAGCCGGAATGGAAACCGGATTTTGGCCCGGCAGAATTTGATACAAAAAGAGGAGGAACAGTTATTGGTGCAAGGGATTTCTTAGTAGCATATAATATTAATCTTAACACCACTTCTACAAGAAGAGCTAATGCAATTGCATTTGATGTTCGTGAAGCCGGAAGAAATGTGGAAGAGAATGGAAAAAAAGTAAATAAACCCGGTACGCTTAAATCAGTAAAAGCTATTGGTTGGTATATAGAAGAATATGGTGTTGCACAAATTTCGATGAACCTGACTAATATTAACATCACTCCGGTTCATATTGCTTTTGATGAAGTTTGTAAAAAAGCAGATGCAAGAGGTGTCAGAGTTACTGGTAGTGAGTTGGTCGGACTAGTTCCATTAAAGTCATTAACAGATGCTGGTAAATATTTTTTAAAAAAGCAAAAAAGATCGGTTGGTGTGGCAGAAAAAGAATTGATCAAAATAGCTGTGAAGTCGATGGGGCTTGATGAACTCGGCCCTTTTAAACCAGAAGAAAGGATCATTGAATATTTGTTGAAAAGTCCGGTAGATTCAAAATTGGTTAATATGACCTTATCCGATTTTGCAGATGAAACTTCCAGTGAAAGTCCTGCTCCCGGTGGCGGTTCTATCAGTGCTTATATCGGCTCTTTAGGCATTGCATTAGCTACTATGGTAGCAAATCTGTCATCACATAAAAGGGGTTGGGACGATCGTTGGGAAGAATTTAGCAATTGGGCAGAAAAAGGGGAACAATTCAAAACAGAATTAGTGAACCTCGTAGATGCGGATACAAAAGCATTTAACAAGATAATGGAAGCTTTCAGCCTTCCTAAATCAACAGATGATGAAAAAACTATACGAACAAATGCAATACAGGAGGCTACAAAATTTGCTATAGAAATCCCGTATAAAGTAATGCAGGTTACTTATGATAGTATGGAAGTAATAAAAGCAATGGCAGAAATTGGAAATCCTAATTCTGTATCTGATGCTGGTGTTGGGGCTTTATGTGCCAGATCAGCCGTTATGGGTGCATTTATGAATGTAAGAATAAATACAACAGATTATAATGATAAAAATTTTGTGGCTGAAATATTGAAAAGTGGAAAGGAAATTGAGAACAAAACCATAGCTTTAGAATCAGAAATTTTAAAAATTGTAGATGGAAAACTTGGAAATTAATACCACAGTTAAAACAACTATTTCAGGAAATGGAACCATGCCACACCTGAAAGTTTATAGTAAACAGGATGTCTTATCGTTAACTAAACTTCGCAGATTTGAAACGAAACTTGGTGAGCGGATAGAATTATTATCAGATGCTACGGATATAGCATCTTCTATTGCAAACTCATCAGCAAAATATGTATTGTTTGGTATTCCTGAAGATCTTGGTGTAAAAGGAAATTATGGAATTGGTGGTGCCGATACATTGTGGATACCTTTTATGCAAAGTTTTTTAAATACCCAGAGCAATACTTTTTTGGATGGCAATGAAATATTATTGATAGGTTATTTTGATTTTGGTGATATACAATACCTGATCGATACAACGGCGAAAAGTGAAGAGGAGAAAATTGAAGCATTCAGACATGCAGTAAATACAGTGGACGATGAAGTTGAACATTTAGCCAAAATAATTGCAGAGTCAAAAAAAATACCAATCGTTATTGGCGGAGGTCACAATAATACATACCCATTAATAAAAGGCACATCTAAGGGCTGGCATAAAGCTGGTGTTTTAGAACTCGCACAAATAAACTGTATTAATCTTGACACTCACGCAGATTACAGGGCCATGGAAGGCAGGCATAGTGGAAACTCATTCCGATATGCAGATGAGGATGGTTATTTGAATAAATATTGTGTGATCGGATTACATGAAAATTATATACCACAAAATGTTTGGATCGATATTGTCAATAATCCTTTTATCGATTGCATCACTTATGAAGACATTTTTGTGCATGAAAAAAGAACCTTCATGCAGGCGGTATCTCATGCAACAGGGTTTACGGAAGATACATTAACCGGTATTGATCTGGATCTGGATGCCATACAAAATACATTAAGCAGTGCCATGACGCCTGTTGGTATTTCTGCAACCCAGGCAAGGCAATATGTATCATTTGCTGCCGCAGATAGTAAACCAGCCTATTTTCATATTTGCGAAGGGGCTACAAGGTTAAGTGATGGTAGGACAGATGCAACGAGCGGTAAACTCATTGGCTATCTTGTAAGTGATTTTATAAAAGCAAACTCTATCTGATCGGCCATATAGTCTAATGTTCAAATAAAGCTTTGAAGCAGCGTTTTAGTTAAAAATCAGCCCCATTATAGGGGGATATTTCATTTTTTTCATACATGGTGTTGATAAAAGTGCTGATTTATAAATTATACCCCCTTTTCTTCAATTATTAATATACAGTAGTTTAATTTTATAATATGAAATGGTTCATAAGCCTCATATTTGGTTTTTCATTTCTATTTGTAAATGGACAAAATGAATTTACTGCAACCGCATTTTATAAAGACTTTCAAAAAATTTATTCAGATGCACAAACCGGATTTACAAATTATATAGGGTCTGAAAGGAAAAATGAAAATGAAAAATCTGCTACAGAATACAATGTAAAATTAATGTTGCCATTAGCCGATTCCGGTAAGATCGTAATTCCTGCTACCGGTCTCCCATATGTTATTTATTATTTTGAGCCCGATAAAATGCGGCTGAAAGTGGATCAACGAGGTGCTAATCTCAGAGATGCAATTCTCAATGTATTAGGGGTTCAACTTCTTACAAGAACAGAAACACAAATTGTGGATAATCGTCCATTGACAAATTCATGGTACTTCATTAATCAAAATGAAAAGAGATTGGCATTTGCCGATTTCCATATGACGATCTACTATGAAAACGGAAAGTATAATTTATCTTTTGAGATAAGAGGAAAAGGTAACTGATCTTATTTGTTTTCCAGCTCCATTATTTTTTCAAATACTTTTTCATATTCAGCATTCAATTGATTTAATTCTGTCCCTGCTTTTTTATAATCATTTTCAGCATCAATAAATTTACCTTTATCTGAATAAATTGCAGGATCGGAAAGTGACAATTCTAATGTTGTCTTTTTCTTATTTAATAAGGCTATTTTTTCTTCCAGTTGCTGAAACTCCTTTTGCATTTTTTGTAATTCTTTTTTTGCTTCTTTGTCAATGGAAGTATTAACTGGCTTTTCTACTGGAGCAACAACTTTTTTGATTTCCGGCTGAATATTCTTTGAGGATTCCTTTTCTTTTTTCTGCAACGCCATTCTTTCTTTCCATTTCACCCATTCATCATATCCGCCTTTGAACTCTTTTATTTCATGATCAACTATTTCCCAGATCTTATTTGCAGTTTTTGAAACAAAATAACGGTCATGACTTACAAGAATGATACTGCCTTCATATTTTTTCAATGAGTCAATTAATAGATCACAACTATGCATATCAAGGTGGTTGGTCGGCTCATCAAGCATCAGGAAATTTGCTTTGCTTACAATTACTTTTGCAAGTGCCACTCTTGCTTTTTCGCCACCACTAAGTATTTTGATCTTTTTGTCAGCATCATCTCCACTAAATAAAAAGCAACCTAACAATCCCCTCAATTCAAGGTCATTCATTTGACTTCCGCATTCTTTCATTTCATCCAGTATGGTATTGTTTATATTAAGTGCTTCCAACTGGTGCTGTGCATAAAAACTTTCTTCTACATTGTGGCCCCATTTTCTATCACCATTGGTAAAACTTTCCACACCTGCAATTATCCTGAGCAAGGTGGATTTACCTTTTCCGTTTGCCCCGATCAATGCGATCTTATCACCACGATCAATCTCAATAGTTGAGTTTTCAAAAATTACATTTTCGTCAAAAGCTTTTGAAACATTTTTTAATTCAACCAGCACACGGCCAGGTATTTTATCTACCCGGAAATTGATCCGGATATTTGGTCTTTCAATAGAAGCTTCTTCAATTCGATCAAGTTTATCTAACTTCTTCATGATGCTCTGTGCCATTGCCGCTTTACTTGCTTTGGCTTTAAATCGTTCAACGAGCCTTTCATTTTGTCTTATATAATCCTGTTGATTTTCATATGCTTTTTGCTGCATTTCAACCCGGATCGCTTTTTCTGTTTCATAATAGTCGTAATTGCCATTATATATATGTAATTGCTGTTGGTATACTTCTACAATTTTTGTCACCATCCTGTTCAGAAAATATTTATCATGGCTAACTATCACTACAGATCCCTGATAGTGCAATAAATATTTTTCCAGCCATTCAATAGAAGGAAGGTCAAGGTGGTTGGTAGGTTCATCTAATAGTAACAGATCGGGTTGTTGTAAGATCATTTTTGCCAACAGCACTCTCATTCTCCATCCCCCGCTGAATTCTTTATAGGGTCTTTGAAGATCAGCATTTGAAAACCCTAAGCCCTGTAATACCTCTTCTGTTTTGTGATGAATATTATAACCATCCAGTGTATCCATTTCATGTAACTTATCGCTGTATTCATGCAATGTTTTTTCATCACCTGTTTTTTCCAATTCAATACCCAGGGCTTCAATTTCTTTTTCAAGCTGTATCACTTTTTCAAAAGCACTGAGTGCCACCTGTAATATTGAATCATTAGTATCGAAACTTAGCAGATCCTGATGCAAATAACCGATCGATGTTGTACGGCTTCTTTCTATAGTACCGGCAGAAGGCAAATATTCACCTACAAGTAATTTTAATAATGTTGATTTGCCCGTTCCGTTATAGCCTATTAAACCTATCCTTTCACCTGGTTGTATATGCCAGGTGGCTTCTTCTACAATAGCCCTTGCACCAAATTCGAATGTCACATTTTGTAATCCTGCTAACATATTTTTAGAGTATTTGTCTTATTTGCTTTTTAACAAACCGCAAAAATAATGTATTACAACTTGCGGTTATGGTAGTTTATCTTTGCAGCGCTTTTATTCAATAAATATTACAGCAATTTAACAATTTGACAATATGAAGGATGTTTTAAGTATACTCGCAATAGTATTACCGGCTTTAATTATTATCATTGGTTTCGTAAGGCTTTTTGCTAAAAATGCAAAAGGGGTTAATAGCCTGACCATGTTCTTTGCTATAATACTATTGGTTATAGGTTTATTGCGGTTTTTTATTTATGATAAAGCAACAAAATCTGGTGATTCTGCACCAAAAGATCCTCCCTTATCAGTAAGTAAGCATAGTGATTCATTTAATAATTCTGTGGGTGATTTATTAACTGCTTACTATGGTATGATAGAGGGATTTGTGAATTGGGATACAGTTGTTATAAATGAGAGAGGTAATGCTTTAATGCTTGCTTTTGATAGTTTGAAGCTTGATGAAATAAAAAAGGATAGCCTAATTTATCAAACAGCTCTTGATCCTTATAGTAATGCAAAAATCGAATTGGGGGCTATACTTGAAGATCCCTCATTATCAGAAAAAAGAGGTTCGCTGAATATCTTATCCGATAATCTTCGTAACCTGCTTGTAATTATTAAATATGATCAGGCGAAAGTATACTGGCAGGAGTGCCCAATGGCCTTTGATGGTGATAAGCCAGGCAACTGGCTCAGCAAAACTATAGCTGTCCGCAATCCTTATCTTGGCACAAAAGATCCGCAATATGGTAATAAGATGCTGGAATGTGGCGGGCCCAAGGATACAATAGATTTTGTTGCAGATAATGCAACAAAAAACTAATATAGTTGTAATTTAAAAGTTGTGAGACTTACATTAAGCTTTATTCTCTTATTCCATTTTTATTTTTCAATTGCCCAGGATCCTGTTGCAAACAAAGCAGAGCGGATCAGCTTAAACGGATATATTAAAGACAGTCTTTCGGGTGAATCGATAATTGGTGCCACAATCAGCATCGATGGTCAATCAAAGGGAGTTGCCAGTAATCTATACGGATTTTATTCAATTACTTTAGATAAAGGAACTTATTCAATTACTGTTTCGCATGTTTCTTATCTGGAAAAATCAATAAAAATCGATTTGTATGAGGATAAGGCATTAAACTTTGAATTGAATTCCCGTGCTTCTGCATTGTCAGATGTTGTTGTTTACAGTAAGAAACGGGATGGTAATGTGAAAAATGCCCAGATGGGTAAGATCGATCTTTCAATGAACCAGATCAGAAATATTCCGGCCTTTTTGGGTGAGATCGATCTGTTGAAAGCTATTCAGTTATTGCCGGGGGTTAGAAATGCCGGGGAAGGTAATGCCGGATTTTATGTAAGGGGAGGAGGACCCGATCAGAATTTGATTTTGTTGGATGATGCCGTTGTTTATAATACCGGTCATTTATTTGGCTTTTTTTCAATATTCAATTCAGATGCGATCAAAAATGTTTCACTTATTAAAGGTGGTATGCCTGCACAATACGGAGGCAGGTTATCCTCTGTTATTGACGTAACGATGAAGGATGGGAATATTAATAAATTACAAATGGATGGCGGTATAGGATTGATCGCTTCGAGGTTTTCAATACAAGGGCCTATCATAAAAGATAAAGCTTCATTTATTTTATCTGCAAGAAGGACATATATAGATGCATTAACAAAGCCATTTATTAAAAAGTCGAGTAGCTTTTATGGTTCGGGTTATTATTTCTATGATGTGAATGCTAAAGTAAATTATCGGTTTTCCGAAAAGGACCGATTGTACCTGAGCGGATATTTTGGTCGGGATGTATTTGATTTTGTAAATGGCAAACGATCTTTTAAAACAAATATTCCCTGGGGAAATTCTACTGCAACGGTTAGATGGAACCATGTATATAATCGACGTCTTTTCTCCAATACTACTTTATTATACAATGATTATAAGTTTAAGTTTTCAGCAGAACAGGAAAACTTTCAAATTGGATTGTCATCGGGTATAAAAGACGGTTCCATTAAAACTGATTTTGACTATTATCCACTCCCCAATCATAAACTGAAATTTGGTGGTTTGCTTACCTATCATAAATTCATTCCGAATGTGGTAAATGGACGGCAGGATTCAATTGTTTTTACACCCAATAATGAAGGAAGTAAGTATGCAGCAGAATCTGCGATCTACTTGCAGGATGACTGGGAAATTGGGGAAAAATGGAAAGTAAATTATGGTATACGGTGGAGTTCATTTACACAGATCGGCCCATACAAAAGATTTGTAAGAGATGCAAATCTGAATGCAATTGATAGTACAACGTATAAAAGTTTTGAACCTGTAAAAACATATGGAGGACTGGAGCCACGAATTACTTTACGCTATTCAGTAAATGATGAAACATCAATAAAAGCAGCTGTTACCAGAAACCTGCAATACATTCATCTTGTCACAAATGCAGGTACTACACTACCAACAGATCTTTGGGTTCCCAGCACTTATCTTGTAAAACCACAGAAAAGCTGGATGTATACTGCAGGATTTTTCAAAAATTTTAATAATAACCAGTTTGAAACATCGGTTGAGCTTTATTATAAGAATATGGAAAATCAGGTGGAGTATAAGGAAGGATATACTCCCTCACTTCGTGACCCTGAAGAAGAGTTTGTTTTTGGTAAAGGTTGGAGTTACGGATCAGAATTGCTCATCAATAAATTAAAGGGAAGATTTACAGGCTGGATCGGTTATACACTATCATGGACATGGAGAAAATTTTCTCAATTGAATGATGGAGAAAAATATCCAACAAGGTATGATCGAAGGCATGACCTGTCTGTAGTGGCTAATTATGAATTAAATAAAAAATGGAAATTCGGTGCAGTATTTGTTTATGGAACCGGTAATGCAATTACATTGCCTGAGCGTTTTTATTTTATCAACGGTGTATTAACACAAGAATACAGTAAGTTGAATCAATACCGGATGAAGGCTTATCACAGACTTGACTTTTCCGCCACATACACTCCTCAGCCTAAGAAAAAAAGAAAAGTTTCAGGTTTTTGGGTATTTAGTATATACAATTCATATAGCCGATTGAATCCATACTTTATTTATTTCGATCAAAACGGATCCTTGTCAAATGGAGATTTAAATGTAGATGCAAAACAGGTCTCCTTATTCCCGGTTCTTCCTGCTATCACATGGAATTTTAAATTCTAGCAATGTACTTACTAAAAAAGAAAAAGCCTGTTTTCACAGGCATTTCTTGCGAAATAAAACGAATTTTAAAATTGTTTACGAGAGTAATATAATAAGAGAAATTCGAAAATCAAAATTTTCAATTTGTAATTTTAGCGTATGTTTCTCATATAGGTTGAAACACTTATTTAGGTACTTTTATATATATTAATTAATACTAATGCTTTCACTTGATTTTACCGATTTTCCTGTTTTAATATCAGATAAACTTATACTTAGAAAGCTGAGGCCTGATGATCTGCCTGAAATATTTTATTTACGTTCTGAGGAAAATATTTTACAACATATAGGAAAAGAGCCGGCTAAAAATATAAATGAGGCCCGTGATTTTTTAGTGATGATTGAAAAAGCAATTAATGCTGCAGAATCAATTATGTGGGGAATTACTCTAAAAGAAAATAGAAAAAAAATTATTGGAACAATTTGTCTTTGGAATATTGTAAAGAATAATTACAGAGCTGAAATAGGGTATGTACTTCATCCGGATTTTTGGAGAAAGGGAATTATGAAAGAAGCCGTAAATATGGTATTAATTTATGGATTTAATGAAATGAAATTACATAGTATTGAAGCAAGGATAAAAGCAGAAAATCTGGCTTCAGCATCATTATTACAATCAGCAGGTTTTCTAAAAGAAGGTCATCTGAAAGAAGAGTTATTTTACCGGGGATCATTTTACGATTCAATTATTTATTCCAGGTTTCAATAAGTTTGTTTGGTAATTCATTAATTCTTAGATTTTAATGTTGATCCTGAAGATGAAAATCTTCTGTAAATACTAAAAAAAGTGCAGATTTTGTAACTTAGGAAGTTAAACGCAACCATTACGTATATTTTATTTGTCTTTATTAGTAATGGGAAATATTAATTGCCAATTATGAAAAGATATATTGCCATATTCTTTCCGATGCTATTTGCGGGATTTTTATTTGTCGATAAAAACATTTTAATTATGGCAGATAAAATGCAGAATGACGGGCCATATGTGATCTATAAAAATGATACCATATTCAACAACTATATTCTGGAGAATAAAGGATCGTTGCAACTGCAAACAGAAAAAGTTCATTATGCTGATAAAGGCTCTATTAAACTCAATGTGTCTACAGATGAAGAGAACAAGTTTTTTCAGGTTGTATTAAAAAAGGATTTGAAGAATGAAAAAACTGATTACAAAAAAGTAAAAAAGATGTTTGTTGTATCTGATATCGAAGGTGAGTTTAAGGCATTCAGAAAACTGTTGCAGGGAAATAATATAATTGACAAGGACTTCAATTGGACATTTGGTGACGGACACCTGGTGCTTACCGGTGATTTTTTTGATAGAGGTTCGCTGGTTACAGAAGTTCTTTGGTTGATCTATTCTTTAGAGGATAAAGCTGAAGCAGCAGGTGGGCATGTGCATTTTATTTTGGGTAATCATGAAATAATGAATTTGAGTAATGATTTGAGATATGTGCATCCAAAATATATGAAAAATGCAATGTTGATGAATACGAATTACCTCGAGTTGTACAGTGAGAATTCAGAATTGGGTAAGTGGTTGAGAACAAAGAATATTACGGAGAAGATTGGTGATGTTCTTTTCATGCATGCCGGTATTTCAGATCTGGTAAATTATATGCAACTGTCTTTAAACAGGATGAATAAATTAGCAAGGCCTTTTTATGGTGATACTACATATGAATATAATGATCCTATAGTGGATGTTTTATACAGTGAATATGGGCCATTTTGGTACAGAGGTTATTATGTTGGCCAAAAAAAGAGTTCTGTAAATCAGTTGGACAGTACCCTTTCATATTATAATGTAAAACATATTGCAACAGGTCACACAGTAATAGCAGAAACTATAAGTGTGTTATACGATGGAAAACTCTTTAATACAGATGTAAGTCATAGCAAAGGAAATTCAGAAGCATTATATATTGATGATGGAAAGTTTTACAGAGCAAAACCTAATGGAGAAAAGATCTTGATTTTTGAATAATTTATTTCCTGATTCATCCTGAATTTGTAAAAATCACCTTGAATATCTGAACATTTCTTTCAATGCTTAGCTTTTAGGTATTATCCTCATTCCCACTTAAATTTGCCACACTAAAACAGAAATAAATAATGGCCAGATCAATAGCATTCAGAGATGCACTAAGAGAAGCAATGTCTGAGGAAATGAGAAGGGACGAAAGAGTTTACCTGATGGGTGAAGAAGTGGCTGAATATAATGGTGCATATAAAGTAAGCCAGGGTATGCTTGCAGAATTTGGACCCAAAAGAGTGATTGATACCCCAATAGCGGAATTAGGTTTTACAGCAATTGGCGTTGGTTCTGCTCAAAATGGTCTTCGGCCAATAGTGGAATTTATGACCTGGAATTTTGCAGTTTTAGCTTTAGATCAAATTTTAAATACTGCTTCTAAAATGCTGGCAATGAGTGGGGGACAGATATCTTGCCCTATTGTTTTTAGAGGTGGAAATGGTTCAGCAGGTCAGCTAGGTGCTCAGCATTCTACTGCTTTTGAATCCTTATATGCAAACATTCCAGGAATCAAAGTTATTTCCCCAAGTACCGGATATGATGCTAAAGGTTTGTTGAAACAGGCTATCCGATATGAAGAAGATCCGGTGATGTTTATGGAAAGTGAGCAGATGTATGGCGACAAAAGTGAAGTACCTGAAGAAGAATATTATATCGAATTAGGCAAAGCAGATATTAAAAAGGCTGGTCGTGATGTTACCATTGTTTCTTTCAATAAAATGATGAAAGTAGCATTAGGAGCCGCTGCAGAACTAGAGAAGGAGGGAATAAGTGCAGAAGTAATCGACTTAAGGACTATTCGTCCTTTGGATTGGATGACAATATTAGAGAGTGTGAAAAAAACAAATCGCTTAGTGATTGTTGAGGAACAATGGCCATTTGCTTCCGTTTCATCAGAAATTACTTACAGAATACAAAAAGAAGGGTTTGATTATTTAGATGCGCCAATTCGACGTATCACTGCAGCAGATGCACCTTTGCATTATGCTCCAAATCTTGTTGCTGCTGCTTTACCTGATATTAGCAGAACTGTCAAATTAGTAAAAGAAGTAATGTATTTAGTAAAATAATTTTTTTTTAAAATAAAAATGAAAGCCCTGATTTAATTTAAATCAGGGCTTTTTTGTGTTTTGAATAAAAAAATAAAAATTACTTACGGTGATCATGCAACGTTTTAATATTAAAAATGTATCTTCAACTCGGTTTTTCATAGGATATTGGATTTTAAAAACGAGGCTGGGTTTCTACCCGGCTTCTATTTTTTAAAACCATTCCCATTTATTCAGTAGTGAATCTTTATGTAATAAGCCGTTTACATTGTGATTATGTTTACTACAAATCTCAGTAAACACCTTTCCATTCAAATCATTTATTTTTACGTATAAATAAATCCAAATGGCCGATATATTAATTATTGATGATGAAAAAGCAATTCGGAAAACATTGACTGAAATTTTATCGTTTGAAGGATATAAGATCGAAGAGGCCTCAGATGGTGAAGAGGGGATAAAAAAGTTCAAAGAAAAGACCTATGACCTGGTTCTATGCGATATCAAAATGCCAAAGATGGATGGTATTGAATTCTTACAAAAAGCAGGAGAAATAAATACGGATGTTCCTGTTATCATGATATCAGGTCACGGAAATATTGAAACTGCTGTTGATGCTGTGAAAAAGGGTGCATTTGATTATATCTCAAAACCACCTGATCTAAACAGGTTGTTAATTACGATCCGTAATGCGATGGATAAAAGTACTCTTGTCTCAGAAACAAAAGTATTGAAGAGAAAAGTTAGCCGTGTTCAGGAAATTATTGGCGAATCTTCTCCTATAAAAAAAATAAAAGATACAATTGATAAAGTGGCACCCACCGATGCAAGGATTCTTATCACCGGTGATAATGGAGTAGGAAAAGAATTAGTAGCAAGATGGATTCATGAGAAAAGTAATCGTTCTTCTGCCCCTATTGTAGAGGTAAATTGTGCAGCAATTCCAACTGAACTGATCGAAAGTGAATTGTTTGGTCATGAAAAGGGTTCTTTTACTTCTGCCATAAAACAACGTATCGGAAAGTTTGAATCAGCTAATGGCGGAACCCTTTTTTTAGATGAAATAGGTGATATGAGCCTTAATGCACAAGCTAAAGTGCTCCGAGCCCTTCAAGAAGGAAAAATTACAAGAGTTGGTGCTGATAAGGATATCAATGTAGATGTAAGAGTAATTGCTGCAACGAATAAAGATCTTTTGAAGGAAGTTGAGGAAAAGAAATTCAGGCTTGATCTTTATCATCGTTTGAGTGTTATTTTAATACATGTTCCTTCATTAAATGAGCGAAGAGATGATATTCCAATGCTTATTGATCAATTTTTAGCTGACATCTGCACCGATTATGGAATTGCACAAAAACCGATCGATGCGGATGCTATTTCATTATTAAAAGAATATGATTGGACTGGAAATATCAGGGAACTTAGAAATGTGGTAGAAAGGCTTGTAATTCTATCTGGTAAGATAATTACTGCAGAAGATATCAAGAGCTATGTATTACCAAAGTAAGTTGGATAAATAAATTTTAAACCACTCAACCCACTATTTACCGGTTAAGAAGTGTATTCTACCGTCGTTTCACAAAACTTTCATATTTAATATTTTGATAAACACATATTTACGATATTTTTGCCTGCACTAAAAAAATCACATGCCCATAACTCATATTTTTATTGTTTACCTGATTGGCACACTGATAGTTTTTCTTCCTTCATTTGGTTTAGCAAAGCTTTTTGCAAAAGCCGGTGTTGAATCATGGAAAGCATATGTTCCGTTTTATAATACCTGGGTTATGCAGGAGATTGCCGATCGCCCAAAGCATTGGGTATTCTGGCAATTCATACCTGTTGTTGGTTGGTTCATTAGTCCCGGTATTTTTATTGAATTTGCCAAAGTATTTGGGAGGTTTGGATTAGGGCACCATACTGCTGCTGCATTATTTGCACCAATTTACTTTCCTTACCTGGCTTATAAAGAAGATCCAAAATTTATAGGACCGGAAGCAGTTAAAAGACACAAGAAGAAAGGTTGGAGAGAATGGATTGATGCAGCCATTTTTGCCATTGTAGCAGCTACTCTTATAAGGACATTCGTCTTTGAGGCTTATACTATTCCCTCAGGTTCAATGGAAAAAACATTGCTGATCAAAGATTTTTTATTTGTAAGTAAGCTGAGTTATGGGCCTCGTATTCCTAATACTCCTTTGTCAGTTCCTTTCGTTCATAATTATTTACCGGGCAGTAGTAAAAAATCATATTCAGAAGCTATCAAGATTCCATATACAAGATGGTTTGCATCATTGCCTAAAAGAGGCGACGTTGTCGTTTTTAATTTTCCGGCTGGAGATACTGTAATCAATCGGGAAGAATATCAATCAAAACATCCATATTATCAACTTTGCCGGGAACTCGGTAATGGTGATGTAGAAAAAGGGAGAATGATCGTTTTAAACGATCCAGATCAATATCCTCTGGCCATTCATCCGGTAGATAAAACCGATAATTATATTAAGCGATGTGTAGCAGTAGCCGGAGATACTATTCAGATCATTAACAGTGATGTTTATCTGAATGGCGAAAAACAAAAACTACCTCCATATTCACAAATGGATTATGAGATAGTGACTACACAACCTCTGGATGGAGACTTTGCCAAAAGTGAATTTGATATTGATATTTTTAATCCACAAGAGAGTATGGCAATGACCGGTAACAAGTATCGGTTATTGTTAACAGCAAAATCAGTAGAAAAAATGAGATCATCTCCGCTGATCAAGACTATTGTTCCGCTTGTTGATACCATACCTTCCTACAATGCAGCTTTTGAAGATTATGTTTGGGATAATAAATGGACAGTTGATAATTATGGTAAGATCTGGGTACCGAAAAAAGGAAGCTCAATTACGCTTAATGACAGCACTTATAATATATATCAACGGGTGATCCGGGTTTATGAAAAAAATAATTTCATTAAGAAAGATGGAAAGTATTTCCTGAATGGAAAAGAAATAACCAATTATACTTTTAAAATGGATTATTTCTGGATGATGGGGGACAACAGGCATCAATCTCAGGATTCAAGATTCTGGGGATTTGTTCCCGAAGACAGGATAGTGGGAAAAGCATGGATGATATGGTTTAGCTGGGATGTAGGACCAAGATGGAAAAGGTTCTTTAACATCGTAAAATAAATGTAACTTTAAATGCCCTTGTTTAATTTCAAGGGCATTCTTGTTTAATAAACTATCGATCTGGTATGAGTGAAAATAAATTTGAATTTTCCTTTGAAGAATTTAATGACAGTAACGAGTTAAATGATGCTGATGCCCGGTTATTGGCTGATGCCAGAAAAATCACCAAACAGGCCTATGCTCCTTATTCAAAATTTTATGTGGGAGCTGTTGCAGTTTTAGAGAATGGGGAATTGGTATCAGGAACAAATCAGGAAAATGCTTCATATCCGGTTGGGATATGTGCTGAAAGGGTTTTACTTGGTACTGTAGCTACAATTCATCCAGACATTCCGATCAAAACAATGGCTATCAGTTATTATAGCGATAGTATAAAAAGTGATCATCCTATATCTCCATGTGGTATGTGTCGACAGGCTTTATTGGAATATGAATCAAGGACAGATAAACCTATAAGGATCATTCTTAGCGGACAAGAAGGCAAAGTTTATATCATTAAAACAGTTAGAAATTTGCTGCCATTTGCTTTTACAAGTGATGAACTAAAATAATGTTTGTACTCCATGTGCAATTTTAGCTTCATGTTCCAGCAACCATCTCTTTCTTCTTAGTCCTCCTGCATAACCGGTTAATTCGCCATTTGAACCTATTACCCGATGGCAGGGTATAATGATGGCAATATTATTTTTTCCGTTGGCATTTGCTACCGCCCTGGTAGCTTTGAAATCTCCAGTCATTTTTGCCAGTTCCAGATAACTTATTGTTTTTCCGAAAGGAATTGATAGTAAAAGATTCCAGATGTCTTGTTGATATGGTGTTCCAGGTTGATGTAGTGGTAAATCAAATATCCTTCTTTCACCATTGAAATATTGTATTAATTGTTCAATACAATTGATCAGCATTGGAGAGATATGTTTTTTATTTCCTTCTGTTTTATTTGAAGTATTATGAAAACTTACTTCACTGATATATTGATCAGTGCCTGAAATTTTTAATACTCCTGCCGGTGAATGATAGTATGTTGTAGTTTCAGACATGTTAACCGATCTTCAATCCGTTGTTTGTATTTTTTTCCGGTTGTAATAAAATTACATCATTGTTTTGATCATACACTCCCAAAACAAGACATTCACTGATGAAATCTGCTATTTGTTTGGGCGGAAAATTTACAACTGCTATAATCTGCCTGTTCAATAAATCATTTTTTGAATAATGAGAAGTAATTTGTGCAGATGATCTTTTTATTCCAATATCGTTGCCAAAATCTATTGATAAACGATAAGCTGGTTTTTTGGCTTTTGGGAAATCATCAACAGAAATAATTGTACCGATCCTCATATCAATTTTTTCAAAGTCACTCCAATTAATGGTCATCTTATAAATTTTGTGTAAACTTGATGAAAATTACGCAAAATGACGCCTGTAAAAAAGAATGCATCCATTTCCCGTAGAAATTTTGTTAAGAATGTTTCAATTGCTGGTGCAGGATTCTTTATAGTACCACGTCATGTGCTGGGCCGGGGATTTATTGCACCGAGCGATAAATTGAATATTGCCGGAATAGGAGTAGGAGGTAAAGGGCAAAGTGATTTATTTGAATTTGCAAAAAGTTCAAAAGTAAATATCGTTGCTTTATGTGATGTGGATGACAGGCAAGCTGTAAAAGCAAGAGAGACTTATAAAAAGGCAACATATTATAAAGATTTCAGGGAGATGCTTGCAAAAGAAAAAAATAATATTGATGCAGTAAGTATTTCCACTCCGGATAATACACATGCGGTAGCCACTTTAGCAGCAATGCAAATAGGAAAACATGTTTACACACAGAAACCTTTAACACATGATATTTATGAAGCCAGAATATTGACTAAGGCTGCTGAAAAATATAAAGTAGTTACACAAATGGGTAACCAGGGAGGCTCAGGTGATGGTGTACGAAAAGCAAAAGAGATGATCGATGCAGGAATGATTGGAATGGTCACAGAGGCTCAGGCGTGGACAAACAGACCTGTTTGGCCGCAAGGTATACCGACACCTTCCGGAAAATATGATGTTCCAAAAGAACTTAATTGGGATCTATGGCAAGGGCCTGCAAAAGCAATTGATTATAATCCTGCTTACCTGCCATTTAATTGGAGGGGTTGGTGGGCTTATGGTACAGGTGCATTAGGTGATATGGCATGTCATATAATGGATCCTATATTCAGAATTCTTCCAATTGAATATCCTGATGCAGCAGAATGTAGTGTAGCAACGATTTGGAAAGAAATGTGGAATGATACTCAAAATCTAGATGCTTGTCCTCCTGCCTCAATCATCCATCTTAACTATCCTGTTGAAGATGAAAAAAGAAATATAAAAGTTTCCTGGCATGATGGTGGATTGTTACCGGAACGACCTGATGAATTATTGCCAGAAGAGGAATTTGGCAATTGGGATGGTGGTGTCTTATTTATTGGAACTAAAGGAAAATTATTATTGGATTGTTATGGTGCTAACCCCAGGTTATTGCCAACAAAACTGATGACTGAGAAATCGATGCCAAAAGAAAATATCCAAAGAGTACCTGAAGGCCATTATCTGCAATGGGTAAATGCTTGTATTGCCGGATATGGTAATGCAACAACCAGTTCTCCTTTTTCTTATGCAGGACCATTTACAGAAAGTATTTTAATGGGAAATCTTGCTATCAGAAGCTGGATGCTTAAAAATCCCAAATTAAAAGGTTGGGGTGATAAATATCTTGGCCGGAAAAAATTATTATGGGATGCTGAAAATATGAGAGTAACAAACTTTGACGAAGCAAATCAATTTGTAAAAAGGGAATATAGAGATGGCTGGAAATTAGAATTGTAAACTAATCCAATAATTTTATTAACTCCTTCAATTCAGTTTGTTTGTACTTTTCTTTTTCATTGTCAAAACATTTACTGAATTCTTCCAGTAATTGTTGTAACACCTGCTTGTTTTGTTGCGGCTTAAAATACGAACCAACAGGTGGCACAGAAATTCTTTTAAAATAACTCTCAACATCCTGTTGTGTAAATACCTGACCAGAAGTGGCATCAATAAAGAACTCGATCTTATTTAATGGATTTGGCAGGTCTTCTTCTGAGTATCCGGGTTTAAAGTATGCAATGATGAATTGCTTTGGAATATTGATTGCCCTTATGGGTATATCCAATAATTCACTTAGTATAAGGTAGAGAATTCCATTACTGACTTGATTTCCTCTTTTCGATTCAAGGGTTTTATTCAACAAGAACTCACCGGGTTCTTTATAATTTGTTTCGCATCCCTTCAAACCATAATAACTATAAAGAATACTGGTTACAATATTTATTTGTTCTAATGGAGTAAGATAGTTGTTCAGTTCAAGCCATATGTTGCGTCTTATTTTTTCTATTTCCTGTAGGATAGGGGTTGTAGAAATATCGGGATATTGAAATTTACAGGCAAGCATTGCACCCAGCATAAGATCATGATGACCGGAAATACTCCATTGACGAAAATCTTCTGTAAGGTCTGTAAAATGCAAACGGTGAATCAGCATTTCAATTCTAGTTTGCACTTCTTCGCTGGGAGTTGTTTCCCAAAGATGTTCAAGATTTGGAATGATGGTTTTACCGTAATCGACTATTTTGTTTGATACTAAACCAAACACTTCCTCATCCGGGTCGTCAATTAAAGTAAAGAGTGCTGATATTTCTTTGTTTGTTTCCAAGGTCATGATTCCTTCACAATATCTTTAATACAAATGAAATAGAATAGTTAAACTTTTCCACAGGTGGGGATAGGCATTAATAATTTTGAAAAATGATCCATCTGCATTTATATATTTAAGTTTGTTATATGAAAAAAAGATATTTTTTACTCTTGTTCGTTTTATTGGTATCAAAAACATATGCTCAGGTAAGTGACTTATATACCTTGAAGAAAGACAGTAGTGGATTTGATCTGACAATAAAAGGAGCTTCACAACTTGCCTCGTTGCCGCTAAAATGTATTACACAGCAATTTCCGAATAAAACAAACCATACATCTAATTCAGATAGTGATCATATTTTATTACCAAAACAAATACATCCTGCTTTTTTTGGTTGTTTCGATTGGCATTCATCGGTACATGGGCATTGGATGTTGGTAAAGCTGTTAAAACAGTTTCCATCTTTAAATGAGGCCAGTTTAATACGGAAAGTTTTAAATACTACAATTACAAAAGAAAATATTCTGAAAGAAGTGAAATACTTTGATATGCCTCTAACTTCATCCTGGGAAAGAACTTACGGATGGGCCTGGATTTTAAAATTAGATGAAGAGTTATTTAAATGGGATGATCCTGATGCCCGAAATTGGCATGAAGCATTACAACCCTTAACTGAAAAAATAGTTTCACTATGGGAAAATTTTTTGCCCAAACAAACTTATGCTAACAGAACAGGTGTTCATCCAAATACTGCATTCGGTTTGGTTTTTGCATTGGATTATGCCCGTACAGAAAATAAAATTGTTTTTGAAAAGGCGATTATTCAATCTGCTAAAAATATTTTCGGAAAAGATATCAATGCACCTGCTATTTGGGAACCCAATGGATCTGATTTTTTATCGCCAAGCCTTGAAGAAGCAGATTTAATGCGTAGGGTACTTTCGAAAAATGATTTTTTGAATTGGTTTAGAAAATATTTCTCTGTGCAAAGTCTGAAACATTTAACTATTTTACCCGTAGTTTCAGATAGATCAGATTTACAGATTGTTCATCTTGATGGATTAAGTTTTAGCAGAAGCTGGTGTATGAATGGCCTTGCTAAGACATTGCCAGAAAAAGATGCCAGCAAGAAATTGCTTCAACGATCAGCTATACTTCATCTTACAACTGCATTGCCTCATATAGTAAGTGGCGAATATGGGGGTGAACATTGGTTAGCAAGCTTTGCAGTTTATGCTTTATTAAATTAATTCTATTGTTTATATTTTTTTTGCCAGCACCATCCAGTCCCAGGGTTTTGGTTCTTTTAACCATTTAGGTACTTTGGTGAATTCTGTATTCCATTTGTATTCGATCTTTTGAATTTTTTCAGTCGAAAAACCAACTTGAGATAAAAGTAATTGCAGTTCTTCTTTCAGGAAATGTTTATGAGGAACATAATCAATATTTACGTTTCCTTTTCGGATATTATTCCATTTTTTCAATGCTTCTTTTCCGTTCTTAATTTCAGGAAAAAGTTTACGATCGATTTTATACTGTTGTTGAATAATGTTGGTGAGCAGCCAGGATTCTAATGATGGAATGGTAATGATAATTCTGCCGTTTTTTTTAATAGTAGCAGCTATGGATTGAAAAAATTTATTTCTTTTTTTTAAAGAAGGTGTCAGGATAGCATTGATACAGATTCCAAAATCGCAGGCTGGAATTTTATTTTTTTTGCTACTCATATCTGTTCGTAAATATTCTACATTTTCAAATTGCAGATATTGCTTTTTGGCAATTTTCAGATTTTTTGCAGATATATCAACAGCAATTACTTTTTTAAAGGCAGGAGAGAGTATGGGTATCCATTTGCCTACAGCACAACCAATATCAATAACAGTTTTCTTTTCAGATGAGTATTTTTCAATTACTGAACGGATCAAATCCTTCTTATCATTCTGCAGTACATCAAAGATTTCTTCACTATAAATTGGTGCTATTTTTTCCCAATAGGATCTTTTCATTAATTGAATTTATTTATTAGGTCGCAAATAAATAAATGTTTATTATTTCTTCTTAGCCGCCTTCTTTTTAGGAGCTGCCTTCTTCTTTGTTGCCGCCTTTTTCTTTGCTGGCGCCTTTTTAGTCTTCTTCGTAAATGCTCCGGGAATTTCTGCTTCAATAAATCCTTTTACATCTTCCAAAGTAAATGCTGCGGCTTCTTCAGGAGTATAGCGGGTATCATCTTTTTTCTTTGGTAATCTTATTTTCTTTTTGCCAAACTTAATGATGGGTGCCCAGCGGTCATTCTCCACAGAAATATTTTCTTCTTCCCAACGATGTATATAACGGTTAGCTTCTTTTTTTACTTTGGCAGTGATTAGTTCATCCATTTCGGCCTGAGAAAGGTTATCAAAATCGTAACGTCTTGGTACATTGATAAACATGCCATCCCATTTTATATAAGGGCCAAATCTTCCTTTGCCTTTGGTAATTGGTTTTTTATCATAAGTACCTACAGGTGCATCGGCTATTTGTTTTTGCTTGATGTGTTCTACTGCAGTATCAAAATCAACTGAAGAAAGATCAGTGCCTCTAGGCAATGAAATAAATTCATCACCCCATTTTACATAAGGGCCAAAGCGACCTACATTTACAGAAACTTCTTTTTCTTCATAAAGTCCCATACTTCCTTGTGCACCAAATAAATTCATTGCTTCTTCATAAGTAATGGTCTCAATACTTTGTCCGGTAGGTATTTTAGCAAACCTTGGTTTTTCTTCATCATCAGCAACACCGATCTGGATCATTGCTCCATATCTTCCCATTCTGGCAACAACAGGTTTACCACTTTCCGGATCGATACCTAATTCTCTTTCTCCTTTTATCCTTTCAGCATTTTCAATTGTATTTTCAACATCTTTTTTAAATGGAAGATAAAAATCATCGATCATCTTATTCCATTTCATTTTACCTTCTGCCACTTCATCAAACTCTTCTTCAATTCTTGCTGTAAAACTATAATCCATTATATCATCAAAATACTGCTTCAGGAAATCAGTAACTACAAGACCAAGGTCAGATGGAAAAAGTTTTGATTTTTCCGCCCCGGTATTTTCCTGCTCCATTATTTTGTTTACAGTATCCTTTTGTAATTTATATACCCTGAAGTCCCTTCGGATTCCTTCCTTATCTCTTTTCTCTACATATCCTCTTTTTAAAACAGTAGAGATAGTTGGAGCATAAGTAGAAGGGCGGCCGATTCCTAATTCTTCTAATTTTTTTACTAAAGATGCTTCTGTATACCTTGCCGGCGGACGACTGAATCGTTCCGTAGCTTTCATTTCTTTTAAAGGCAATTGCTGTCCAACTGTCAATGGTGGTAACATTCCTTCATTTGCATCTTCTTCCAATTCATCTTCATCTTTATCTTCCCTGTAAACTTTTAAGAATCCATCAAATTTCAAAACCTCACCAGAAGCAGTTAACTCTTCTTTATTTGTAGAGATAGATATTTTTGCCGTTGTCTTTTCCAATTCAGCATCTGCCATCTGGCATGCCATCGTCCTTTTCCAGATAAGCTCATACAACCGAACCCATTCCTGTTCTTTGATAGAAGCATTGCTCATGTAAGTTGGTCTGATAGCTTCGTGTGCCTCTTGAGCACTTTCATTCTTGCTTTTATATTTTCTGAACTGGTGATATTTATCACCATACATGCTTTTTACTGTATTTGTTATGTCTCCAAGTGCAGTGTTACTTAAATTCACACTATCCGTACGCATATAAGTGATATATCCATTCTCATATAATCGTTGTGCTATCTGCATTGTTCTCGCAACACCATATCCTAATTTACGGGAGGCTTCCTGTTGTAATGTAGATGTAGTGAAAGGAGGGGCAGGGGTACGTTTGCCAGGCTTTACCTGTATGTCTTTTACCTTATAATCAGCGCCAATACAGCTTTTCAAAAAAGCTTCGGCATCATCAGCAGTATTTTGTTTTTTAGCTTCGGCAGAAAATGTTACTGATTTATCAGAAACATCTTTAGCTGTAAATAATCCTTCTATTTTAAATGTACTTACTGCTTTAAAGGCATTGATCTCTCTTTCTCTTTCAGCAATAATTCTTACTGCTACACTTTGTACACGACCTGCACTCAGGTTATTTCGCATACTCATTTTGCGCCAGAGAATAGGGCTAAGTTCAAATCCCACAATTCTATCTAATATTCTTCTTGCCTGCTGGGCCATCACCAGGTTCATATCCAGTTTTCTTGGATTTTCTACAGCAGCTTTTATTGCGGGTTTAGTGATCTCATGAAAAACAATGCGTTTTGTGGTTTTTGGATCAAGCCCTAATACTTCACATAAATGCCAACTTATGGCTTCGCCTTCCCGGTCTTCATCCGTTGCCAGCCACACTTCCTGGCTTTTTCCGGCCAGTTTTTTCAATTCGGCAACTACCTTTTCTTTATCGTCAGGAATAATATAAGTAGGCTCAAAATTTTTCTCCAGATCTATGCCCATTCCGGCTTTTTGCAGATCTCGGATATGTCCAAAACAGCTCTTTACCTGGAAATCACTCCCAAGTATTTTCTCGATCGTTTTCGCTTTCGCCGGACTCTCTACTATCAATAAGTTTTTAGCCATAAAGGATACAATATTATATAATATAACAGCTTATCAGCCGCCGCAAGTTAGGACAAGAATAATAAAAAAATCATTAACCCTTCTTTTTTGCCTTTTTTCCGACAGGTAAATTCTTTGTAAATCACATGTTTCAACAACATTTCCTGAGCTATTCAGGATTCTGATTTTGGTTCTGAATTCTGATCATTGATGGGAAATATAAAAGAAAAGCATTGTTTTTAAAAGGCAGAAAAAATTATTTATTAGCCGGCATTTTGCTTTTAAAGAATATTGCTACCAATTCTGCCCACTTCTTATATTCTTTGCCCGAAGGATGTAAACCATCAGATGCCAATAAAGAATTATCGTTAACGGCTTCCCTTGTTGATGGGGTAATATCGATAAAATGCACTTTGTATTTTGTAGCTATTTCTTTGGCGGCTGCATTGTATGCATCTATTTCATTTGCTATTTGATTGCTGTCTCTTTCTTTTGCAAAAGGTGTAATTCCCCAATCTGGAATTGAAAGGATCACCACATGCTCTTCTTTTTTTCCTGCAAACTGAATAGTTTTTTTTAATAACGCTTCAAATTCAGATTTGTAATTTTCAACCGTTCTGCCACGATATTGATTATTTACCCCAATTAATAAAGAGGTAAAATTATATTTATCCAATAAAGGTTCTGATTTGTTTGCTGCTATAATTCCTTCTTCCAGTTCGTCAGTTGTCCAACCGGTTTTAGCGATGATCCTGGGCTCGGCAAAATGAGTATTCTCTTTTTTTAACAAGCTATAAACCTGGTTGGGAAAATTATCCTTTGAAGGAACCTGTTCGCCAATCGTATAGGAATCACCTAATGCCAGATATGTAATTTCATTTGTTGATCCGGTATTTACCATAGTTGGAACTGTCTTATTTGAACATGAGAAAATACAAGTAAGTAAAAATAGTATTGATAAGGTATGTTTCATAAAAATTCAACAATAGTTTTTATCACTTCTTTATCCCTGTATATACGGCTATGTCCTAATCCCTTTGTAATTACGAATTGAACGTTGGGATGGTTTTCTGCTTTTATTGGTAAAGCATCACTTAATGGAGTTACATTATCATCTTCATCGTGTAGCCAAAGTACTTTTGCTTTTATATTTTGCAAAGCTCTTCTGATTGAATACCAATCTGAACTAACTCCGGCTCTATCAACAATTATTTTTTCAAACTCATCTCTGATCATTTCATCAAGTTCAAATAAAGTAAAAAATGAATTGATAGCAGTACTGGTTTCAGTTGCAGGAGCGATCAGAGCTAGTCTGTAATCATCAGTATGGCTTATTTCTTCTAAAGCTAACGCTACAGCCAATCCTCCAAAGGAGTGAGCTACATAAGACTGTATTGGTCCAAAACGGTTATGTATTTCAAGAATTACATTTTTGTAATCCAGTGCAGTGATTAGTTTGCCACCACTTCTACCATGTGCAGGCGCATCAAAAGCCAAAACTTCATATCCTTTATCTATGAATGCTTTTACATATTTAACGAAGTTTGTTACAGATGATTCGTAACCATGCAATATCAATACTTTTCTATCAGCAGGGGCATTGAATCTCCATCCACGGACAGTTACATCATTGATATTGAACTGAAGTTTTTCAGATTCATTAAACAGTTCGGGTGTTTTATCATTCTTGCGGGTTTGTGGTGTGGAAAAAAGTTCTAACGCTTTTTCAGCAGCTTTTCTTTTTGATACAGAAGATAATAACTTGAATTTGGTTTTATAGTATTTTAACGCAATTTGCTGCATTAATTTTTTTACGGACATACTGTTATTATTCGTTGATTTATTAAATCTATAGTATAATTTGCAAATCTATTCATTCGCTATTTAAAGATATAATAAGTATTAACCATGGATTTAGTCATTATAGGTTCAGGAAATGTTGCTGCCGTTCTTGGGAGAAAATTTAAAGGATCCGGCCACAATATTTTACAGGTTTATAGCCGGAATGCTTCTGCAGCATCAGCATTAGCATATGAATGGGATACAGAATCCACTAATTATAAAAGCCTGATCAATAAAAATGCGGATATATACCTTATAGCTGTAAATGATAATTCCATCGATGATGTTACCATGGATCTGCATCTTCCCGGAAAAGTAATTGCACATACAGCAGCTTCAGTATCCAAAGATGTCTTGCAGCCAGTTAGTGAACATTATGGTGTGTTTTATCCATTGCAAAGCCTTAGTAAGGAAATGACTGAGCTACCTGATATCCCCATCTTTATTGATGGAAGTGATGATTTTACAAAAAACATTTTGGAGAAATTAGCCCAATCGATAGCGATAGAGAAAATAAAAGTTGCAGGTGATGAAGCAAGGTTAAAATTACATATTGCTGCAATTGTTGTAAATAATTTTACAAATCATTTATACTTTCAGGCAGAACAATATTGTAAAAAGGAAGGGTTAGATTTTAAGCAATTATTACCCTTGATAGAAGAAACAACAAAGAAGTTAAAAGAGGCATCACCAAAAGATCTGCAAACAGGCCCTGCTATCCGCCATGACAGTGATTCTATTCAAAAACATTTGGACCTGTTGAAAGATTATCCTCAACTGAAGAATATTTACATCTTACTCACAGAGAGTATTCAACATTCCTCTTAATAGTTATTTTTTCATTTTCCCAAACAAGTAAACGTATTCTTTGTTTTACCATTAATTTTGCAAACCTGTCAGTATAAATAAGATATTGACTGGAAAATGAAACGAAAACTTAATAGATGTACACTGTAAAATTTAATTTTGAGCAGAAAGGCCTGGAACCCGTTATTTTAAACAATATAGAATCAGGACAAACATTACTTGAGATTGCTCTAAAAAATGATATAGAACTTCACCATAACTGTGGTGGAGTATGTGCTTGTACCACTTGTCATTTATATATTGAAAAAGGGATGGATTATATTGATGAGATAACTGACAAAGAAGAAGATTTTATCGACAGGGCTGTAAATCCCCGTTTAAATTCAAGATTAGGTTGCCAGTCATTACTAAATGATGGCGATGGAGAGATTGAGGTAATTTTACCGGACCAGACACAATTCTTAGGAGAATAATTTAAAATAAGCAAAAAGTATATGAACCAATTTGAACCACCGATAAACTGGCCCGATCATGAGGATATAGCATTAAAATTGTATGAAAGATTTGGTGATGATTTTAATGAAGGGAAAATTTATAGAATCAGATTCACTGACCTGTTGGAATGGATTTTGGAAATCCCCGGATTTGAAGGTACAAGAGAGCAAAGTTCTGAAGGTCATCTGGAAATGATTCAAAGTGCCTGGGTTTACGAGTGGAGAGATAATCAGAAATAGAAACTTATGAATGTTCTGAATCTTTTTAAAGATATCACCACTTTTATTTTTGATGTTGATGGCGTTTTAACCGACGGTACTGTCATTTTAATCGATAATGACATTCAGGCAAGGAGAATGAGCATTAAAGATGGATTTGCCTTACAAATGGCAATAAAGCATGGATATAAAGTTTTAATTGTGTCAGGCGGAAATTCACCACAAGTAGCTGAAAGATTAGAAAAGCTGGGTGTCACAGAAGTATATATGTCCGTGTTTGATAAAAAAGAATTTGTTTCAAATTATATTGCAAAAAATAAATTGAAAAAGGAACAGGTTTTGTACATGGCTGATGATTTGCCGGATCTTTCGACAATGTCAATAGTTGGCCTTCCTTGTTGTCCGGCGGATGCCGTTGCTGAAATTAAAGAAGCAGTTCAATATATTTCGCCTATCAATGGCGGAAATGCCTGTGTAAGAGATGTTATAGAGAAAGTATTAAAACTCAATGATCATTGGCATTATGGAACTGATGTAGCTTCCAGGTAATTTTAATCATCAACTTTTTCATTTCTTATTGATCACTTGATTAGTTTGTTTTTAGAAATAACTGATGGAGTAGTATCTTTCACTAAATTTTATAAATGAGATTGATAGCAGCCTTTTTAAAGTTGGTGCGCCTCCCCAATCTCTTCTTCATGGCACTAACTCAAGTGTTGTTTCAATTTTGTATCTATCGATCACTTTATAATGATGCTGTACCGGAAAACGATCTTACCGGTTTTATCTTATTAGTTTTTG